>JBILRJ010000032.1:0-17418 GCA_044372695.1 Spirosomataceae bacterium | reverse complement strand
TTGCTATTCTTTTCACCTGCCATTTTCGCACAAAAGCTGCCTTCTTTTCCTTGGATTTTACATCCTAAATCGATACAAACACTTGATAGTTTAATCCAACAATCTCCCCGATTGGCTTTGCAGGAGAAGGATTATTCGCGAGCATTTTTACAGGGTCAAGGAAAATTAAAAAGCCGCTCAGATTCCATTCAATTCGAAAATCGGGTTCAAAAACTATCTCTTCGCTTTTTTAGGCATTTGGCATACGGAAATCGGGTGCCTCATTTTGATTTCAATGGGATACCTAATAAGTTATTCGATTACCAAATAGAGGGGAAATTAAGACAAAGTGTCGACCAACATTCACTCAATGTCTTGGCGCAAAATCTCTGCAAATCTTCCAAAGAAGTGGAGGTATTGTTGGGTTCTTTGCAGGCTGTCATGGACACAAGCTTACATCAAAAGAGCAAAAAGGAACTTTTGGTAAAGGCCATTAACGAATACCGTTGGTTATCGGCCATGAAGCGAAATCATCAAAAATTGGTTTTGGTGAATATTCCATCCGCACAATTGAGAAGTTTTGCCAATGGAAATGAAACCTTGCGAATGAAAGTGATTGTGGGGAGGCCCAAAAGACCAACCCGGACGATGCTTAGTAAAATTGATCAAATTGTGTTGAATCCCTATTGGCATTTACCGAAAAAAATATCAGTGGAAGAATACCTTCCCAAGATTCAAAAAGACATCCATTATTTGAAAAAAAATCATTTTCAGGTTTTCGACTTGGATTATCAAGTTCAAAACCCGTTTAAGATTAATTGGAAGGCCTTAAATGCAAGCAATTTCCCTTATCGGTTTAGGGAGAATCCCCACGAAAATTCCACATTGGGCTTGGTGAAATTTGAATTTTACAATCCCTATTTGATCTATCTTCACGACACCTCCGATCGTTATGTTTTTGATTCTAAACGATTTTTTCGAAGTCATGGTTGTGTTCGATTAGAAAAACCGCTGGAATTAGCGCGGTTTATTTTATCTGACCAAGCCAACATAATTCCAGACATTAGCCAAGAAAAGTTGGGTAAAAACACCAAGCCAAAAAATATCAAAACGACTACGATAACGCCCCTTGTAATTTGGTACAGCCTTGTTGATTTTGATGAGAAAGGGGAGGTCAAATTTTACAAGGATGTTTATACCCGCAGATAAATATCTAAAAGCTTAAAATTGCCCTCTAATTCATTTACCTAATGACTTATTTACTAAATTGCTTTTCTAAACCCAATATCAATGATTACGGAAAAGGAAAAACAGGCCTATCAACAAGACGGTTTTGTCATCGAACGAAACGTATTTTCATCGGAAGAAATAGCTTTACTTTATTCAATAGCCACGGATGAGTCCGTTGTTTCAAATGCTTTTGACCTCAATGATTTAACTGGAAAAAAAACCAAATTAACGCTTTGGTTTACTGCAGGAGATGACTCTTTTGGGCTCATGTCGCGATCTGAACGAATCGTGAAGGGAGTCCAAACGCTTTTAGGTGAAGGGAAAGTTTGTCATTTTCATTCCAAAGTAATGCAAAAGGAACCTCGAGTGGGAGGCTCTTGGGAGTGGCACCAAGATTATGGATATTGGTACAAAAATGGATTTCTATTTCCGGAAGCGATGATTTCTGTGATGGTGGCCTTGACCGATGCGAACATCGAAAATGGTTGTTTGCAGGTGCTCAAAGGAACCCATAAAATGCAACGTTTGGAGCATTTGTTTGCTGGTGAACAACAAGGTGCCGACATGGATTTTGTTCATGAAGCCGCCAAAGTATCTGAATTGGTTTATTGCGAACTAAAGGCAGGAGATGTTTTGTATTTTCACAGCAACATCCTTCATCGCTCCGAGGCTAATTTATCTGACAATGCCCGCTGGTCAGTCATCTCCGCCTATAACTTATCGTATAATCGGCCCTTCAGAGAAAAAAATCTTTCTTGCATTACGCCCATACAAATGGTGCCAGACACTGCGATATTGGAATCGGGCAAGCAAAAAGTAGTATCAGAAGACTTCTTGAAAAAAGAAGCAGAAATAACCTTAAAAGACTTAAAAAAATAATCGATGGCAAAAGTATGTATTTTAGGCGGAGGATTTATCGGCCGTTTTTACGCAGATTCATTGTGTGGTAGAAGAGGAAAAGACGAGGTAAAGGTCGTGTATGCGCGCAGGGAAGAAACAGCTGTTCGGTTTGCGACAGATTATTCGGTTCCTCATTTTACTACCGACATGGAAGGGGCAATTGCTCACAGCGAATCGGAATTTGTGGTCATTGCTTTGCCCAATTACTTACATGAGGAGGCGGTTAATTTATGTGTCAAACATCAAAAGGCGGTACTTTGTACCAAACCTTTGGGCAGAACGGCAGAGGAGGCTTTGCGCATGATGAAAACCTGTGAAGAAGCGGGTGTTTTTGCAGGGTACTTGGAAGATTTGTGCTATACACCCAAGTTTTTGAAGTCGTTAAAAAGCGTAGAATCTGGGGCCATTGGCCGAATATTATGGGCTAAATCCAGAGAAACTCATCCGGGGCCACATTCGGACTGGTTTTGGGATATTCAAAAAGCAGGCGGAGGAGCTGTGCTGGATTTAGGTTGCCATTGCATTGAAATTGCCAGAAACTTTATTGGAAAAGATGTCAAGCCCGTGGAAGTGATGTGTTGGGCGGATACGCAAGTGAAGCCCATTGATGCCGAGGATCATGCCATTGGTTTAGTCAAATATGAAAATGGTGCGATTGGTCAATTTGAGGTTTCATGGACGTTCCGTGGGGGTATGGATTTACGCGATGAGGTAATGGGAACAGAAGGAACCATTTGGATCAATTCCTTTTTACGCACCGGATTTGAAATGTTTACCAGTGGAGCGGGAGAAAATTATGTAGCCGAAAAAGCAGAAAGCTCTTCCGGTTGGCAATTTCCTGTAGGAGACGAAGCGCATGAACTGGGCTACACGAATATGTTTACCGACATGTTTGATGCCTTTGAAAAAGGGGAAAGTCCACGAGAAACTTTTTACGATGGATACGTCGTTAATGCCATCATTGATGCTGCTTATTTATCAGCGAAAACCAAATTGTGGGAACCCGTTCAATTACCCGAATGGCGAGGTAAAACAGGATTAAGCAAGCCTTCTGTTTATACGGAATACGATGCACATCATTGGCTCATCAAAGACGAAATTCTTCCCAATGGGGATAAAATAGTGATTTTGAAACATAAAGAGACGGGGGAAATTACAGAAGAAAGAAAACTAAACTAGCTTTTTTGATACTTGCATCGAATCGCACTGGGAGCTGTTTGCTTTTAATAAACCAAATCTTTATTATTGTGTAGATTTGATACAATAAAATTATGAAAATTTTAAAACTCGTTTTGGCCATTAGTTTTGCCAGCTCAGCCATGTTCCCATCACATGCCCAAATGCCTAAAAATACCTATTCCTTGGACGTGCAAGTCAAGACCCAAAATGGAATTTTGGAAGGAGAATTTGATACTCGTTCCAAGGTAGCAAGTTTCAAAGGCATTCCATTTGCGCAAGCTCCCGTAGGGGAACTTCGATGGAAAGCGCCGCAAGCACCGAAATCTTGGTCAGGCGTTTTACAAGCAAAGCAATTTGGCCCTAAAGCCGTTCAAACACCCATTTTTGGCGACATGGGGTTTAGAAGCAATGGAATGAGCGAAGATTGTCTATACTTAAATGTTTGGTCACCACAGCCTAATGAAGGAGCAAAATTGCCGGTATTGGTGTATTTCTTCGGAGGCGGGTTTATGGCTGGAGACGGTTCGGAGCCTAGATACGACGGCGAGTCGATGGCCAAAAAAGGGGTTGTTTCAGTCACAATCAATTACCGTTTGAACGTATTTGGTTTCTTTGCTCATCCTGAGTTGACCAAAGAGTCGCCCAACAAAGCGTCTGGAAATTATGGATTGATGGACATGAATGCGGCATTGAAATGGGTGAAAGCGAACATTGCTGCATTTGGCGGAGACCCCAACCATGTCACCATTGCGGGAGAATCCGCTGGGTCCATCGCGGTAAGTGCGCAAATGGCGAGCCCTTTGTCGAAAGGCTTATTTCACGCCGCGATAGGAGAATCTGGTGGTTGGTTTTCAGGAATTTTGGGTGGAAATACCTTAGCGAATACAGAAAAAGATGGTTTGGATTGGGCGAACAAGATTGGCGCTACTTCTTTGAAAGCCTTGCGTGCTTTATCTACCTATGAACTTTACCAAAAAATGGTGGAATCGAAGAAATTGAGTTTTCCGATGAACATTGATGGATATTTTATGCCAAAAACGGCGAGAGCCATATTTGAAGCTGGAGAGCAAGCGCAGGTTCCCTTGTTGTTGGGATGGAATTCAGAGGAGGCAAATTCCAGAGCCGTATCAAAAGGGCAGGCGATCACGAAAGAATCTTATCCGGCAATGATTAAAGATTTATACAAGGAGAAAGCAGATCAAGTGTTGCAATTATATCCAGGAAATACGAACGAAGAGGCAGAACAATCTGCTACGGATTTGGCGGGTGATCGATTTTTGGGATACACCACATGGAAGTGGTTTGACTTACACCGAAAGCACAGTCAACAAGCAATCTACCGCTATTATTTTGCTCGTCCGAGACCTGATATGATCCAAAAAGACGTAGAAGCAGCCATGGCAGGCGGAGTGGTAAAAAGAGATCCGAATGCCCCGAAAGCGGTTAAACCAAAAGGGGCGGTACACTCGGCAGAAATAGAATATGCCTTAGGAAATTTGTCTACTAATTTGGTATATGATTGGCAATCAGATGATTACAAGGTGTCGAAAACCATGCAAGAATATTTTGCCAATTTCATCAAAAATTATGACCCGAATGGGCCGAGTTTAGGTCAGTGGGCTCCTGCTAAAAATGTGGCACAACCGGAAGTCATGATCTTTGATGTTGATTCAAAACTAGTTAAATCTACCACAGAAGCTAGGTATGAATTTTTAGATAAGAATTAAATTCAAATAGGAAATATAGATGGGGCTTTTTAGGATGCCAGCGTCTATTTCATGGAATGATTATTCAAAAAATTTCACTTGAGGAGGTTTTACCCATTCGGCGCCAAGTTATGTGGCCTGAAGAAAGTCTGGAATTTGTTAGGATATTGGGCGATGAGAATGCCCAACATTGGGGTGGTTTTTATGAGGGCGAATTGGTCAGTGTTATTTCTATTTTTGAGGAAGGAAACTCTGCTCAATTTCGCAAATTTGCTACCATAACATCTAAGCAGGGCCAAGGGTTCGGGACAAAATTGCTTCAAGAAACGATGAATGAATTAAGATCGCGGGGTATTTGTGCGATATGGTGTCACGCAAGGCTTGAGAAAGTGGAATTCTATCAAAAATTCGGTTTAGAAATTTCTGGTGCGCCATTTGAAAAACATGGGAAAAAGTATGTCCCAATGAAATGGATGGTATAATAGGAAATGAACGACTTCCTTGACGTACTGGATTTTTCGACTTGATCTACTTCAATGTTTACAATGAGAATTTTTCTTATATTTACCGTTCCTAATGATATTCTGTGGCTCTATTTAAACAATTTTTGGTTTTTATATTATTAAGTTTGACATTTTCGTCTTTGGGTCAGAAATTAGAAACCATCTTGAATTTGGAGCGCGATTTAAAAGATCGAATGCCAAACGATACTCGGATCACTTACCTTTACAGCTTGGCTAATTTGTATTCGGATGTTGATTCCCTTAAATTTTTAGAATATTTAAATGAAGGAATTAATTTGTCTTTAAAAACAAATAACATAGCCGGTTTAGGAGATTATTACAACATTGCCTCTGTCAAATCGTTAGGTGATAGAAACTTCAAAGCATCTATCCTGGAAAGTGAAAAAGCCGCCCATTATTTTTTAAAAAGTAAGGATACGGCAAGTCACCTAAATTCGGTTTACATCATGTTAAGGGCATCTTATGAATCCGGAAAATATGAAAAAATCCAGGAGTATGCTTCGAAAGGCCTTGATTTGGTAAAAGATCAAAATTATGCAGTTCAAAGGGGTAAAATTTACTCGATTTTAGCAGTTTATTATCGGAAAACGAATATTATCAAAGCTAAATTAACCTTTGAGAAGGCAATTAATTGTTTCAAAGTTTCCAAAGATTATAAATGGCTCATCATGCCATACATTGCACTATCCAGTATTTATAGCATTTTAGGCAAGAATGATTCCGCCATCTATTGTACCAAAAGGGCCATAGGTTTTGGACAATTAGCTGTCCCATTCCAAGACGTGGAGTTTTTCCAAGCAAAAATGCGCTTGGCCTATTTACTTGAAACAAGTGGTAATCAGGCCCAAGCTATTTCGGAATTGGAAAAACTTTCCATCGCATCGATAAAACTGAAGAGTAAATTGAATCAGGTACAAGGGAAATACACGCAAATTTCATTGCTCAAAATCAAACAGGCTCAGCAAAAATTAAATAACACTTTACTTGTGATTGGATTATGTTTGATCATTCTTTTATCGATTACATTTTTTGTCATCAATATTCAATCTAGGAAAAGGCAAGAACAGCTTACTTTCATGAATCAAGAATTGGAGTTCAGCTCCTATCAAAATCAAATTCTTTTGAAAGAAACGAATCATCGGGTTAAAAATAATTTTCAAATGATCATTGGCTTGTTGAATTTACATGCCAATTCGCCAGAAAGTAACCACAAAAATTTTGTTCAATTGAGTATCTCTCGAATCACTGCCATGTCCAAAGTACATGAAATTTTGCACCATCAAAATGTAGGTCAAATAGAGGTTTTACCTTATTTGCATGAAATTTTGAAGTTGACATTGGATGCTTGTTTTGATAAAAATTACCAATTGAAAATCGGGGTTGTTCCAACAGATTTGAAATTAAACATTCATACGATTTTGCCATTGGGTTTGATTGTAAATGAAATGGCGATCAATGCAATAAAACATGCGTTTAAAGATTTGAATGAGGGGATTATTGAAATTAGCTTGGAAAAAATCCAAGATGATTATCGTTTGACCTTTAAAGACAATGGAGTAGGGATTTCGGAGGAAACGCCAAGTGAATTATCAACGGGTTTGAAAATGATTAAATCCTTGGTTTTGCAATTGAAGGGAACAAGTGATATTATAAATAATCAAGGAACTCAATTTACTCTACTTTTTAAACAAATTGGCATTTAATTTTTTAACATGGATCGGAAAAAAATTTTAGTTGTCGAAGATGAGCCACTGATAGCGCTAAACATTCAAATTGAGTTGGAAAGAGAAGGCTATGAGGTAATCATTGATTGTTTCAATGTGGATCAAGCCCTGAGGCTCATCGAGTGTGAGAATCCCGATTTGGTCATCATCGATGTTAATTTAAATGATGGTAAATCGGGGATTGATTTAGCTAAAATTTTGTTAGAAAAAGATGAAATACCTTATATGTATTTGACCTCTTATTCTGACAAAGCGACCATGGCAAAGGTCAGTACTACGCGGCCATATGGTTATTTGGTGAAGCCTTTTAATTCAGAGAATTTGATTGCGACGGTTTATGTCATTTTACATAATTTTCAACATCGGAAAGTAGAGCTCGTAGCTGTTGACGAACAAGTTCCAAAGGAATATCCTTATTACATCAAGCTTGTTTTGGCACAAATTAATGAGCAAATTGGAGAAAAAATCAACATCAGCGATTTAGCCGATTTAACTCCTTGGGAAACCGAGCATTTTGGTAGATTATTCAAGGAAGAATTGGGAATGACGCCCTATCAGTTTATTTTAAAATGCCGTGTTGAAGCTTCTCAGTCGTATTTAGTGGAGACAGATGAATCGATTATTAGTATATCTAACCAAGTGGGGTTTAGCACTTACAGCAATTTTTACAAGGCTTTTAAAAAGATCACAGGTTTTACTCCCGAACAATATCGAAGTTTTGAAAAAGCCAAGAAATGGATTAATTCTAAATAAAAATGCCATTTATATGATAAATGGCATTTGTTGCACTACATGTTCTAAATTAAATATTTGTATGGAGTATAAAACTTCCGGTAAATCATTTTTTACAAGAACAAAAATAATTGTCTAAAAAAGAAATTTGATTGTTAAAAAAGTGGATTATTGCGAAAAACGATTTTTTTTTGATTAAAAACCGAAAGGTTTAAATTTTACTCTTCCATATGTGTTAAGATTGCGTCCAATTTTCTTTTTTTTCATGCTGTGTTTTTCTGTGCAACTATACGCTCAAAAGATCATTCGGGGCCCTTTTTTGCAAATGGTGGGACATAATCAGGTGACATTAAAGTTCAGGACGGATGTTTCTAGCTCCGCCAAAGTACTTATTCAAACAAAAAACGGAAAATCGCGACTTATCAGACATTCTGCATCCACCACTAACCATTCTTTTTTGTTAGATTCCTTGCTTCCCAATACCAAATATTTTTATCAAATAGGTTTCCAAAATGGTGAATTCATCGCGGATTCCACACAGTTTTTTTTTACTGCACCTCTTCCTAATTCAACCGAAAAAATACGTTTTGGAGTCATTGCCGACATGTTTCCTGGAGCGACCCAAGAAAAGGTGTTTCGTACATTTCGGAAAATCAAAGGCGAGAAAGATTTTCAATTTTTGCTTACCCTAGGAGACAATGTATATGTTGGGGCAAATGACAAAGATTATCAACTCAATTTTTTTGATGTTTATGCCAAAGGAAATTTCTTAAAACAAGTTCCCCTGTTTACGGCATTGGGTAATCATGATTACGATGGAGTTAGTAATCGGGTTCATGATTCTCCCGCCGTTACTTATTTCTCGGCTTTCAGTTTGCCTACAAAGGCCGAACTAGGGGGCATTCCTTCTGGTTCGGAGGCTTACTATTCATTTGATTATGGCAATATCCATTTAATTAGTGTGGATACGGAGGGTTTTGGTAAGGATGGATTGAGATTGATTGATGACAATTCCTTGCAACGAAAATGGCTTTTAGAAGATCTTGCCAAGACGAAATCAACTTGGAAAATCCTTTTTTTTCATCATCCACCTTTTACTAAAGGGACTTATGACTCAGATGCAGTTTCCCTTCTTTCATTGATCCGGCAAAAATTGGTGCCTATTTTTGAAAAGTACAAAGTAGACCTGGTCTTGAATGGGCATAGTCATGTTTATGAACGTTCCAAGCCCATCACCAATTTTACGGGCTCCTCAGATGATTTTGACCCTCTGATACATTGGTCTCAAAGTAGTTCCGGTAAATACGATGGTGGAAAAAATGCCTGTCCTTACTTTTTTTCTTCTAGCGATTCCAGTAAAAATGGTGTGATATATGTGGTGAATGGTGTGGCGGGAGCCACTGGAAAGCGAAGAGCAAATGCCCCGCATCGTGCGATGGAATTCATGGTGGATCAGGTGGGTGGATTCATGAATTTTGAGGTGCAGGGAAATCGACTGGATGCCTTATTTTACGACGAGGATGGCCAAAATTTGGATCGATTTACTGTTTTTAAAGATTTACCAAGAAAAAGTACGGAAACGAAAACCTTGAATTATCTGGACAAACTCAGCATAGAGGCTCCTTGGCAAGGGGATTTTGTGTGGTCAACGGGTGATAAAACGGCTAAAATAGTGGTTTCGCCTAAAGAAAGCAGCACATTTACGGTACGTGATGTGCAAAATTGCTTATCCCATCAAGTCCAGGTTAATGTTGTTTTCCCTGACACCGATGGAGATGGGCTCAGGGACGATTTGGATAAATGTCCGAATACGATAAAAGGGCAAAAAGTAGATGCTCAGGGTTGTGCAGATGCTCAAAAAGACACCGATGGAGATGGAATCACAGATGATTTGGATAAATGTCCGAATACGAAAAAAGGGCAAAAAGTAGATGCTCAGGGTTGTGCGGATTCCCAAAAAGATACCGATGGAGACGGCATCACAGATGATTTGGATAAATGTCCGAATACAGTAAAAGGGCAAAAAGTAGATGCTCAAGGTTGTGCGGATGCCCAAAAAGATACCGATGGAGATGGAATCACAGATGATTTGGATAAATGTCCGAATACAGTGAAAGGGCAAAAAGTAGATGCTCAAGGTTGTGCAGATGCCCAAAAAGACACCGATGGAGATGGAATCACAGATGATTTGGATAAATGTCCGAATACGGTGAAAGGGCAAAAAGTAGATGCTCAGGGTTGTGCAGATGCTCAAAAAGACACCGATGGAGATGGAATCACAGATGACAAAGATGATTGTCCAACCATCGTAAATCCTAAGGCCCCTGTCATTACTCAAACAAATGAAATCAATTTGACTATTTCGGGTGGGGCGGTATATCAATGGTTTTTAAATGGAATTGCCTTGACGAATTCGAATTCTGGAAACATTCAAGCCATTGAAACAGGGAATTATTCGGTACAATTCAAAACAGATAAAGGGTGCATAAGCCCAATATCTAAGTCCGTAATGGTACTAATTACGGAAATTTCAGAGGCGAATACGCCTAAAATTTTCCCTAATCCTGTGAAGGAATCCTTGCAGATTGAATTTCCAAAAGTCTTTGGGCAAACGGTTCAACTCAGCATTTTTGATATCAAAGGTCAGCTCATCTGGCACAAAGACCATTTGGCCAATAAATCGTTACTTGACCTCCACTTTTTGCCTAGTGGGACATTCTTTCTTCAATTGAGATCGAATGAAAATGAACGTCTTTATACCCAAAAATTATTGAAAGAATAGGTTAATGGCCTTGCCTTCTCACAGATAGCAGTAACGCTATTGTATATACGTTTTTCAATGATGAAGAAATAATTCTTTGAGAGGAATTTCTAAGCCCATGGATATCGCATATAAAGTGGTAAAAGTGGGGTTTATTTTCCCTTTTTCGATGCGGTGGATTTGACTTATTTCAACATTGGCATCACAAGCCAACTGTTCGAGAGTCATTTTTTTTAATTTTCTGATGGTTCTAACGTGGTATCCTAATTGGACTAGTAACTCCTCTTTATTGATGTTATTCATTTGATGGCATTAAATTTTATTCAATTCCATCGAATGTTGCATTTTATCAAAATTATCCTTTAGGCATTTATGCCTAAAATATAATTATTTGTGTAAATTAGTGCTTTACTATAATGATGAGAAATGAATTTATTCATTTTTTTATCATTTGATTTAGAACATAATATTAAACGAAAGCCCGGTGATTTTATCATTGGGCTTTTTGGTTTGAAGAAAAAAAAATAGTGAGAATTTCATCTCACTATTCGTCAATATGTGCGCATAAGAAATTTACTTTTTTTCCTCGGCCGTCTGGTTTTTTTTGTTGTTAGTATTTTTGTTGTTGTTATTTAGCAGTAAATCTAGCTTTTTTAGTATGCTTTCTTCTTTAGCTAATTTTTCGTTTTTTTTTGTGAGTTTTTCTGTTGCTTTTTTTTCTTTTTTAATCTCTTTTTCTCTTTTATTAGCTTCTTTTTCCGCTTGATCTTTCAATAGATGGTGGTATTTCTTAGCTATTTGTCCTAGCGATTTTTCGCTTAGTGCCATGATTTTTTTCGCATTTTTCTCGGAAAGTCCTTTCAATTTTGGAAGAACAACTGTGGATAATATTTCCACTAGTACTTTATTTTTCTCACTCATGATTTTAGAAATTAAATTCAACATAAATCTATAAAAAGAAATGAGTATAAAAAATTTAAGTGTGTTAAGTTTTTGATCTAATAAAAAAATTAATCTTCTATTGTTATGAAATCATTAACAAATGTTCTGAGTTTTTACAATTTGATAACGCAAACCTAACCCAGGCTTAATGAAGTTCAATTTTTGTGAGGATAATTTTGTGGCATGATTCAATCAAGTCCATTTATTAGTTACACACCAATCTCATGAAAAAATTCATTTATTGCACATTTGTTAGCTTGTTTTTTTTGTCGTTTGTCTCTTTTGCTCAAGTCCCCGTTTCAGGACTTGTTAAGTCGTCTAAAGAATCTTTAATTGGTGTGACGGTTTGGTTAAAAAACTCAGTTACCGAAAAGAAAATGGGTGTTACAACAGACGTAGATGGTAAGTTCTCATTTACAGCTGTTGCCCCTGGTACTTATGTATTGTCCACAAGTTATGTAGGTTTTAAGGAGTTTGTAAAGCCTTCATTGGTAATAGCTTCAGAGCCTATTCTCATTAACATACAACTTGAAGAAGACAGTAAGGTCTTAGCTGATGTAGTCGTTAAAACGATTGCCAAAAAAGAAACGGCTACGGCCTTGATTAATACCTTAAAATCAAGTTATATTGTGGCTGACGGTCTTTCGATTGAATCAATCAAGAAAACTCCGGATAGAAACGTAAGTGATGCGCTCAAGCGGGTAAGTGGTGTTACGATTCAAAATGATAAATTTGTTTTGGTGCGCGGATTAGCAGACCGTTACAATTCGGCTTTATTGAACAAAACGCAATTGCCCTCTACGGAACCAGATCGTCGGGCATTTTCATTTGACATCATTCCTACCGCTTTGATTGACAACATCATCATCAACAAAGGAGCTGCTGCGAATTTACCAGGTGATTTTGCAGGAGGATTGGTTCAAATTACCACAAAAGAGGTTTCTGGTGATTTTGCTTCCGCTTCTTTGGGGGTGAGTTACGGTTCACTTTCTACATTCAAAGATTTTAAGTTGATTGAATCAGTTGCTTTCCCAAGTGCTTTCCCGTCAACTAATACTTTTCGGATTAGTGGAAATGGCGATAAACGTGCTTACACCAAATTAATCGATTCACCTGCAATTTCTGAGTCGTCCAGCCTTCCCAATTTTAACGGAAGCGTTTCATTTGGTGTGAAGAAAAATAATTGGAATGTACTTTTTAGTTCAACTGCTAGAAATACTTTTTCTTCCAACACCACCGAGCGGATTGATTATTTGTCTTCAACGGATTTAGCTTATAAATACAAAGATGTCAATTTTTCTCAAACCAAATCTTTGAGCGGTTTGGCGAACATTGTGTATTTAGGTAAAAATAGATACAGTTGGAAAACCCTTGCCAATTACCAGACAGAGGATTATTTTTTGAATAGAACAGGCGAAAATTACGACAACGTTCAAAACATTTATAGTAACTCTTCAAACGCCATTCGTAAGATGGTCATTAACACTCAATTTGATGCTAAAATCAATACTTGGGACTTCAATGTGGGGTATAATTTAATGATTCGTGACCAGCCTGATTATCGTGTAAATCCAACAGCATCTTATTTGGATTCAGGCAATCCTTATTTGACTGCTTGGAGAGATACTTATCGTTTCTGGAGTGTGATGGATGAAAATTCGGGGAATTTGGCGGTCAATAAAACATTGGGAGATTTTAAAGTGGGAATGGGATATTTAAAGAAATACCGGAATTTCAAAGCGCGTGTTTTTCGTAATGAGTCGGCCGCAATGTTGGAAGAAATCACCAATAACACCGATCGTTACACAGCGGATTTTGATCTAGTCAATGGTTTTGCCATGTACGAAAAAGAAATCGGTTTATTCAAACTGAACACAGGTTTGCGTACAGAATACAATGTATTTACCATTGGGACGGCCGATTTTAGCGGTCAAAAAGTGAACGTAAATAGAAACTATTTGGATTTATTGCCTTCCTTTAATTTGACTTATGCTGCAACAGAAAAGACCAAATGGAGAACTTCATTAAGTAAGACTTTGGCAAGACCGGAGTTTAGAGAGGTGGCTAACTTTGCGTATTATGATTTCGTGCGAAATGCTCAATTACTTGGGAACAAAAATCTAGAGAAATCAGATATTTATAATGTAGACTTCAAATGGGAGCTTTATCCCAAATCAGGCGAAATTTTTGCGGTGGGCATTTTTGGTAAGAAATTCATTAAACCCATTGAGCAAATCGTAGCCGATGGATCTGTTCCTTCTAATTTAGCCTTGACCTACACTAATCCGCCTTCTGCCTTAGTTTACGGTTTAGAAATGGAATATAGAAAAGAATTGACCTCTTGGTTAGACCTATATTCCAACTTGGCATTTATTCAGTCGGAGGTAGAGGTAAATGGAGTAAAACGCCAATTGCAGGGCCAGTCGAATTATGTACTAAACGGAAGTTTAAATTTACACAAGGGAAACAATACCGTTAATTTAACTTATAACCGAGTAGGTGATCGCATTGCATCGGTTGGATTTCAAGGATACCCAGACATATTCGAAAATTCTAGAGATGTCATTGACATTGTTTTCTTACATAAATATTCGAAAGGAGAGGTAAAGTTAGCGATTAGTGATTTACTCGCTCAACCTACTGTCTTTTATCAAAAGCCATCACGTGATTTAATTAAAACAAACAACGAAACATCCGTTTCACTCACCGTTAATTTCAATTTTTAGACATGAAAAAATTATTTGTATTTGTTTTAGCAGTGGCTACTGCATTTAGTTGTTCCAAAGAATTGGGCGGCGAAATAACGCCGATAAATGTGCCTTCTTCGACTACTTTAAGTGGAAACATTACGGTAACGACAACCCTGACAGCAGACAAGGAGTGGACTTTGAAAGGTTATGTTTATGTAGCTGATGGGGCGACTTTAATCATTCAACCAGGAACAGTTATCAAGAGTGATATTTCAGAAAAAGGGGCATTGTGTATTGAGAGGGGCGCTAAAATTCAGGCAGAAGGAACAGCAGCTAAACCTATCATATTTACATCTGGTAGGCCTGTTGGAGAAAGATCTCCTGGAGATTGGGGAGGAATTGTTATTTTAGGTAGAGCCAAAACAAATCGGACTTCAGAACCTACCATTGAAGGGGGTATCGGACGTGCATATGGAGGATCAGACAATGAGGACAACAGTGGTGTGATGAAATATGTTCGTATCGAGTATGCGGGGATAGCTGCATTACCCAATTCAGAAATTAATGCACTGACATTTGGGGGAGTTGGAAGTAAAACCATCATCGAGCATGTTCAAACTATTTATGCAAACGATGATGCCTTTGAATTTTTTGGAGGGACTGTATCTCCTAAATATTTGTATGCTTATGCCACAGCCGATGATGATTACGACTTCGATTTCGGTTACACTGGCAAGGTTTCATTTTCAATTTCAAGACGTGATCCTCAATTTGTGGATACAGGTGATGCAGGTAATGGAATCGAATGTGACAATGATGGAACCGGTTCTATGGCCATTCCAATTACCAGACCCGTTTTGGATAACATGACTTTGATCGGGCCAAATGATGCCGCCGCTCTTTCTAATCACAATTTAGCCATGCGTTGGAGAAGAGCCACGCGATTCGAGGTAACCAACTCAACTTTTATTGGCTATATGAAGGGTGGATTTAGCCTAGAAAGCAACGAAACGGCCCAAGCCTACAAAGACGGAGGTTCTGTTTTTAAGAATAATAAAATAGGAACTTTTACCGCCAACAATGCCTCTAACTTCATTAGTAGAGCCACAAGCATTATTAACTCCGCCGATGTTAAAACCAAGGCCTTGGCAGAAGGAAATACCGAAATAGAATCCAGCAATACCGAAATATTAAAATTAGAAAAGCCTAGCTGGACCACTGGTTGGACACGTTTTCCCACTAAAGGAAATTAAAATTTTATATTGGTGTAATGCAGAAAATGTCGGTTGGTTTCTAGCCGACATTTCTTTTTTAGCACGAAAAAATATCGTTGGTGCGTCTATTTGATGTGATTAAAGTCATCATTTTTACATTAGTATCTTTAAAAGAGGTTTCTTCTGACAATCAAATTAATTGCTTGTGTCTCCATCATTTCTAAATCATTCCAAAGGATTCCTCTGAACCAAACTTAGATAAATCAAGGAGCATTGAATAATTAATAATTTCATTATGCTTAATCCGTATTTAGTTGAAGATTGTTATTTAGTTTTGTCACAAATAAATCTTTTCTCATGTTGAAAAAACTCGCATTTCTTACACTTTTTTGTAGTTGTTCTTTCTTTTTATTTAGTCAAAAATCAGATGAACATCGCGTAATTGTTATCATGACTGACGGATTCCGTTGGCAAGACATGTTTGGCGGGATGGATTCTTCCTTGGTTAAAGTGAAACGTTTCCACAGAGGTGATAGTGCGGCCATCGTGGCCAAATATTGGTCCAATGATTTGTATGAGCGAAGGGAAAAATTGATGCCTTTTTTTTGGAAAACCATCGCTCAAAAAGGTCAAATGCATGGAAATCGTCAATTAGGAAATTTTGCCAATGTATCTAATCCTTTTTGGTTTTCGTATCCGGGATATAGTGAATTACTGACAGGTCAGGTAGATACTGCGGTTAATTCAAATGATTACAAAGCCAATCCAAACACCAATTTTTTTGAATACCTAAATAGCCTGCCAAACTACAAAAATCAGGTTGCTGCTTTTGGAGCTTGGGATGCATTTGACCGTATTTTGAACGAAAAAAGAGCTGGATTTCCTGTGATTAATGGCTTTGAAGATTATTCTACCATTTCAGTTTCCCCGCAAGCGAAATTGTTATCATCTATGACCAAAGAATCATTTCGTGTTTTTGGAGAAGTGGAAGTGTTGGACCTATTTATGCATTACCAAGCTTTGGATTATCTTAAAACAAAAAAGCCCAAAGCATTATTTATTTCCTATGGCGAAACGGATGAATTTGCCCACGAAGGGCATTATGGACATTATTTAAATGCGGCACATCAATTTGATGCATGGGTGTCTGATATTTGGAAAT
Source organism: Spirosomataceae bacterium (assembly GCA_044372695.1). Lineage (GTDB taxonomy): Bacteria > Bacteroidota > Bacteroidia > Cytophagales > Spirosomataceae > Aquirufa. Next base: position 675 of record JBILRJ010000032.1, on the reverse strand, counting down.
TTGTTGAGTCTGATCCATTGTATAAAGGGAAAACAACCATCTTAATAACTACCGATCATGGAAGAGGAAATTTAATCAAATCACAATGGACTTCCCATGGCCAAGAGGTCAAGGATTCACATGAAATCTGGTTTGCTATGTTAGGCGCTAAAGTAGAGGCTTTAGGTGAAGTGAAATCAAAAGCTCAAGTATATCAAAAAGACTTGATTCATCGTGTTTCTCAATTGATGGGTTTGAAATTTCAGTCGGAGAAGAAATAGAGAATAGGTAGTAGGTAAGAGGTAATAGGTAAAAGAGGTAAGAGGTAAAAGAGAAAATGGGAAAAGAGAAAAAACCTATTACCTATTAATGCGAATTAAGGGTTAAAAAACATTTGGATCATTCGTTATAAAAATTTATTTATGGCCAACGCTTAATCCTAACGAAAGATTTGAACGCAGCTTACTAAATTATGAATTATGGATTATGAGTTATGAATGTTTTTTCAAACTGAATAATTCCTAGGTTTAAATTCATACTTCATAACCCATAATTCATAATTCAATTAGATTCGTCTTGGATTAAGCAAAAGAAAAAAGTTTTTTTGTTTCTTTTTTTGAAAAAAAAGAAATGCCTCAGAAAAAGAAAAAGCCAATAAATTCCATTTCTGTAAAAGAAATAAGGAAATAGCAGATT
>JBILRJ010000033.1:0-17418 GCA_044372695.1 Spirosomataceae bacterium | reverse complement strand
GGTCAGACACGGATAACGATGGCTGGCAAGATTTGATTTTAGCAGGCGAATGGATGCCAATTCGAATCTTTAAAAACGAAAAAGGCAAATTTAAATCGATTCAATCATCGGGAATAGAACACAAATTAGGTTGGTGGAATAGTTTAGCTGCTGGCGATTTTGACAATGATGGAGACATGGATTATGTGGCAGGAAATTTAGGTCAAAATACTTTGCATAGGGCAAGTGATGCTACACCTACTAAAATATATGCGTCAGATTTCAATGGAGATGGTACCTTTGATGCCATTCCTACCGTGTTTTTCAAAGATCAAAAAGGAAAGAGAAAAGAATTTCCTTTCAATACACGCGATGATGTGGCCAAACAATTTATCCAGACCCGAAAAAGATTTGATACCTATGCCAAATTTTCTGTTGCAGGTATTCAAGACGTATTAACCAAAGAAGAGTTGTCTAAAGCCTTGGTTTTAGAGGCAAATTGGATGAATTCCAGTTACATCGAAAATCTGGGGAACGGCAAATTTCGCATGTATGCTTTACCACGATTGGCACAAATTGCCCCTGTTTTAGCGATACAGGTACAGGATTTTGATGATGATGGAAACTTGGACATGGTTATCAGTGGAAATGATTATGGAAATGAAATAAGTACAGGCCGATTGGATGCATCCAAAGGCTTGTTTTTAAAAGGTAATGGTCTTGGAAAATTTAGAGAGATTTTTTTAGGCCAAAGTGGTCTAAATTTTGACGGCGATAGCAAAGCATTGGTTAAAATTAAGTCGAGTAAAGGGAGTTTACTTTTGATGAATTCACAAAATCTTGGACCCATAAAGACTTATCAATTGAACAAACCCACGAAAGACTTTCTTATCAATAAGGAGGAGTTTTCGGCTACTTTAACGCTAAAAAATGGCAAGAAAAGAAAAGAGGAATTTTCCTTGGGAAGCACGTATATGTCGCAAAATGGACAAAGAATTTGGTTAAATTCGAGTGTTAAAAATTTGGATTTCTATAATCAAAAACAAAAAAAGACAAGGAGTATTCAAAATTAGCAGACTAAATTTTTCCATGAGTCAATTTGACCCCAAAACCATCATTTCATCCCTTCCTGAAGAACCAGGGGTGTATCGATATTTTGATGAAAACGACTCTCTTCTTTATATAGGTAAAGCCAAAAATTTAAAAAATAGAATTACCAGTTATTTTGTTAACGGACGTAATCACGACTCGAAAACAAAAAGATTGGTTCAACAAATTCGCCGAGTGGAATTCACTTTGGTGCATTCGGAATTTGATGCTTTGTTGCTGGAAAACACCTTAATCAAACAATTTCAACCCAAATACAACATTTTGTTGCGGGATGATAAAACATATCCTTTCATTTGTTTAACCAAAGAGCGTTTCCCTCGTTTGATTACCTCAAGAAGAATTGAGCATAAGATTGGGTATTTTTTTGGACCTTTTGCCAATCCAAAGTCCATGAATGCCCTTTTGGAAATGCTCCACCAATTATTTCCTTTGCGAACTTGTACTTTCGCCTTGAAACAAGAGGCCATTGAACAAGGCAAATTCAAAGTCTGCTTGGAATACCACATTGGTAATTGCAAAGGCCCTTGTGAAGGCCTGCAAGATGAATCAGAATATTTGGAATACATTGAACAAATCAGTCAAATTTTAAAAGGAAATTATCAAAAACCCAAACAGTTCTTTTTTGATCAAATGCAAAAATCTGCTTCCAATTTAGCATTTGAAGCTGCACAAGAATGGAAAGAAAAATGGGAACTCCTAGAAAATTACCAAGCGAAATCCACCGTAGTTAACCCTGCCATTCACAACGTAGATGTTTTTACCATGGTAGCCGACGAACAATTGGCCTACATCAATTTCATGAAGGTCATCAATGGAACCATCACCCAATCGCAAACTTGGGAGGTAAAAAAGAAATTAAACGAGGAGGAGACCGATTTATTAACTATGCTCATTTGGGAAAAAAGAGACCAGTTTCAGAGCGAAGCCAGGGAAATTATCACCAACATTCCCATGGCTATCGAATTCCAAGGAATCAAAAATACCCTTCCGCAAGTGGGCGACAAGAAAAAATTGTTGGATATGTCGCTGAAAAATGTGCTGTATTTTAGAAAAGAAAAGGCGGATAAAAAAGCGGCGGAAGAAAGCGGTGGTGACCGAAAAATGCGAGTCATGTTAACATTAAAAAATGATTTGCGTTTAAGTACCTTGCCAAAACACATTGAATGTTTCGATAACTCCAACCTACAAGGCACGAATCCTGTTTCTGCCATGGTTTGCTTCATGAATGCCCTTCCAGCAAAAAAAGAGTATCGTTTATTCACTCCTAAAACCGTGGAAGGCCCCAATGATTTCGCCACCATGTATGAAGTCATTACTCGGAGATATACCCGATTATTGGAAGAGGAAGCTGATATGCCTGATTTGATCATTGTGGATGGAGGAAAAGGGCAATTAAGTGCCGCTTGCGATGCCTTAAAAGCTTTAAGATTGTACGGCCAAGTACCGATCATCGGAATTGCCAAAAGATTGGAAGAAATTTATTTCCCGGAAGACAGTCTTCCTCTTTACATTGATAAAAAATCAGAATCCTTAAAACTGATCCAACAATTGAGAGATGAGGCGCACCGCTTTGGAATTACCGCCCATCGTAACAAACGAAGTAAAAACTTTTTAATCAGTCAATTAGAACAATTAGATGGAATAGGAAAGTTGACCGCCCAAAAATTAATGAAGGAATTCGGTAGTATTAAACGAATGAACGAAATTTCCATCGAGGATTTAGAAAAGATATTGGGTAAAATGAAAGCGCTGAAATTTAAAAATCAATTGAAAAATTGGGTCGATGAAAATTAGATAATTTCCATATTATCAAGGTCTTGGTAATCTTTTTTCTAAATTTTTTTAGAATAGAAGTTTTTATAAATTGCAAAGAAATCAGAAAATTAGAAAGACAAAATGAGCTTACAGATCATCCAAGATGGTTACGGAAAAAATGCTGGTGTATTTATACCCATGAAAGATTGGGAATTAATCATTGAAAAACACGAAGATTTGAAGTATTTAATTACTCAAAACAATCCTCCTAAAAGACTAGCTGATTTAGTTGGAAAGTTATCGAACGAAACAGCTAAAAAGATGCTAGATTATGTTGCAGAAAGCAGAGAGGAGTGGGAAAAATAGAGTTTAAAAAAGATCATTCAATTGGAATACTTACTTGACACTAATATTATCATTCAACTCTTAGGTAATTCCTTGCCTCAAGCCAGAATGTCAAAAATGTATGAAATTTTAGATAAAGAGGTAATGGTGTCTATCATTACTCAAATGGAAACACTAGGTTATAATTTTGACTCAAATGAGGAACAAATATTGTTTGAAACATTTATTTCAGAATCAACAATTTTGACAATAAATAATGCGATTATTGATGAAACGATTGCGATAAGAAAGAGTAAAAAAATTAAATTACCTGATGCCATTATTGCGGCAACAGCCAAAATTCATAATTTAATTTTAATTTCACAAAATACCTCAGATTTTAAAAACATTCATGGATTAAAGATGGAAAATCCGATTGAAATTTTTAAGTAAATCTATGACGAGAGAATGAGTTTCTGGCTTCGAGAGCATTAGCCACAGAAAAATCTTCAAAAAGAGACCTAGACATTGAACAATAGACTCCTCAGGATTATATTTACTTATTACCTCCTATATCAATATTCTTATAAATCCGATACATCTGTAAAATCATGGCCAAAGCAATCGCCATTTCACAAACTCCAATAACCAAAATGAAAATTGACATCATCAAACCCTGATTTTCGGTATCACCTCTGGAAAATGCGACAAGATTCAAATTCGCGGCATTTAACATCAACTCAATGCCCATCAATATAAATAAGGTATTTCTTTTCAATAAGATGATGGCTATTCCGGTTGAAAACAAAAATGCACCAACCCATAAAAAATAAATCAAAGGTATTTCATTCATGATTTTTGGCGATATAGGTGGCACCTACCAAGGCAATTAATAAAAATACCCCAACCAATTCAAAAGGTAAGGAATAGGTCGTTAACAATTCGATTCCCACAATGCGTAATTTAGAAAATGATTGCATTCCTTCTTCAGGCATTAATTTCATTTTTGAGAAAATCCAACATAGTCCCAAAAAGCTACTCAAAGCAATGGAAACGGCCCAAAACTTGGACGAGTTTTGAGTCCATAAATCGTTTTTTTCATCTTTATTGATGGAATTTTGTTGAGTCAACATGATTCCAAAAAGAATTAAAATCATGACTCCTCCCACATAAATCATTAAATGCGAAACGGCCATTACATCTGCATAAGCCAAAACATATAAACCAGCAAGTCCTAACATAGTCATGAACATTCCCAAGGCAGCATGCAATAAATTTTTTGTAAAAAGCATGTAAAGGGCACTTCCACACGTTAATGTCGCCAATAAAACAAAGGATAAAGTCAATGGGTTTATCATGATTGTTCCGAATCGGTATTTGGCTTTTTTGCTTTAAAACTAGGTTTAAATACGGGTTTTGGCTTGGCTATCGGCTCACTCTCTATTTCTTTTTTTATTTCAATTTCTGGAGCTTTTGGCTCTGGAGCTTTTGCCTTAAAACTGGGTTTAAATGTTGGTTTTGGCTTGGGTATCGGCTCATCCACTATTTCTTTTGCTACTTCAAGCTCTGGAGCTTTTGGCTCTGGTGCTTTTGCCTTAAAACTTGGTTTAAAAGCTGGTTTGGGCTTTGAAACAGGATCTTTGGAAGCAACATTTGTTCCAACAATCTCTTCTTTCGGAAGTGCTTTCATCGCTTCTTTTTCTGCGACAAATTGCTCGTATAATTTCTTTTTTTCTTCTGCTTCTGCAGGACTCAAATTGGCAAAAGCGAAATTATGTGTAGCAATGTCGAATGTTGAAAAATCATACTCGGATGTCATGGTTAAACATTCGGTTGGACATACAGTGGTACATAATCCACAAAAACAACATTTAGCCATGTCAATGTCGAATTTCGCAGCATACAATCGAATGGGTGAACCATCTGAGGCATGTCCCACCAAGCCTGTCGCTTTGATGGGTTCAATATCGATGCAATCTACCGGACAAACCTTCACACATTTGTCACAAACAATGCAATCGTCCATTTCATTGTGTAATTGGTATCTTCCATTGACTGGGCTTGGTACTTCGATGTGTGGATATTGACTGGTGAAAATACCGGTGGATTCCTTAAAATATTCGGGATTCTGTATGTTATGAATGCCCCTGCTTTTCCGGGCATCCAATAAATGTTTCATGGTCAAGCCCATGCCTTTTTTTATGCTTTTGATCGCATCATAAATGGCTCGAAAATAGGATGGCTCGCTGGACATATCAGAAATAAATAGCTGGATAGGTGGTTGGGTCAGATTCTCGCATAATTTCATATACTTTATCTACCACATTCTCTACATTGGGCTTGGAAAAGTAATCTCCGTCTGAACTGTAAGCGGGTCTATGTGGAGCCGCTGCCAAGCATTCTGCTGGGCTATCTAACCAAGAAAAAGCACCTTGCTTGTCCAATACTTCTTGCATCATGTAGGCGCTTGCACCGCCTGGCATATCCTCATCAGCAAAAAGTACTCGATGTGTTTTTTGGATGGATTGTAATATACTTTGTGGGCGGTCAAAAGGAAGCAATGTTTGAACATCAATTACTTCTACGGAGATTCCCATTTCAGCTAATTGTTCAGTCGCCTCCATCACAATTCGGCACATGGAACCATAAGTAACAACTGTTACATCATTTCCCTCTCTTAATACTTCAGGGACGCCGAGAGCAATTTTTATTTCGTCTAAATTATTTGGCATAGGTTCTTTTAACCGATAACCGTTCAAACACTCAATCACTATGCCTGGGTCATCACCTTCCAATAAAGTTCTGTACATGCCAGCGGCTTGGGTCATGTTACGAGGAACGCAAAAATGCATTCCTCGTAATCCGTTGATTAAAGTGCCCATTGGACTACCCGAATGCCAAATTCCTTCCAGTCGGTGCCCGCGCGTTCGTACAATCATCGGAGCCTTTTGCCCTCCAGCTGTACGGTAATGCATGCAAGCTAAATCGTCAGATAATAATTGAAAGGGATAAAATATGTAATCTAAATATTGTATTTCAATGATGGGTTTCAATCCACGCATAGCGGCTCCAATTCCTTGGCCAACGATGGTCATTTCACGAATCCCCGTATCGGTAATTTGAAGTTCCCCAAATTTTTCTTGTAATCCTGCCAGAGTTTGATTTACATCTCCAATTTTCCCAACATCTTCACCTAAAATAAAAACTCGAGGATCTTCCAAGAATTTGGAAAAGCTTTTATTTAAAATTTCCCGACCATCTACCCAAAGAGGATCTTTTTCATATGTGGGTAATTGAGCCTTTATTTTGAGAGGCGATGCCTCTGATTCGCTCATTTGGTGAGAACTGAACCTCCGTCTGTTTCGATTTTCTAATTCGGTTAACCATTTTCTTAGCATTTTTACGGCTGGCCCCTGATAGAACCTGAATGCGCGTAAAGTCTTTCTGCCTGCACGTACCAAATCGCTAAAAATTGGATAGGGTAATTGCTTTAATTCATCGATGATAGGTTGCAAAATGGCTGGCTCATTCGTGGATTCAATCAAGTTTTGTGCAATTCTCAAAAAACCCAATCGATCGGAATCTACGGAAGCCATGTAAGCAGAAAATGCCTCTTTTTGATAGGTTTTTGCTTGTATTTTTGCTTCTTCTTCGATGGAATTCAGGAGTTCTTCCCCGGCAAATCCTTGCTCTAAAATCCAAATTTTGAACAAAGCATTGCAATCAATCTCTTGCTCCCATGCTAAACGTTCGCTGGATTTATATCTTTCATGTGAACCTGATGCAGAATGGCCTTGCGGCTGGGTACATTCGATGACGTGCACTAAACAGGGTACATATTCTTCTCTCGCGAGTTTGGAAACATATTGATAAGCGGCAATCAAACCCGGATAATCCCATGCCTTAACTTGAATGATTTCCAATCCTTTTTTATCATTTGTTCTTTGGTAACCTGCCAATGCCTCTGAAATAGAGGATTTTGTGGTTTGATATTCGATTGGAACTGAAATGCCATATCCATCGTCCCATACCGAAAAAACGACAGGGATTTGTAAGACTCCAGCGGCATTAATACCTTCCAAAAACATTCCCTCTGAGGTAGAAGCATCGCCAATGGTGGTGAAACAAACTTCTTTTCCATCTTTGGAAAATCCTGATTTGTACGGAGTTAAATGAATGTTATCTTGATATAATTTGGAAGCATATGCAATACCCAAAGATTTAGGTATTTGCCCTCCAGTGGAGGAAACTCCAGCAATGGAATTAAATTGATTGGTCTGATCTAGCCAATCGCCTGAAGCGTCTAATAATCGGGTAGCATGGTGATTATTCATTTGTCTTCCACCTGAATGCGGATCAAATTGGATATCTGGATGCCCGTACAATTGCGCAAAATATTGAGGCCAAGTCATGTCTCCGTTTGCAGCTGCTACAGTTTGGTCTCGATAGTATCCTGAAAAGTAATCACCCAGGCGCATCGAGTTCGCCAATGCAATTTGGCACAATTCTTTGCCATCACCATAAATTCCAAATTTAGCTCTACCAGAAAAGACTTCCTTTCTAACAAGCAAGCTACATTGTCTACTTAAAACCGCCAACCGATAATCTTCTAAAACCTTTTTTGGGTCAAATACGATATTAGGATTCGAAAATGGTATTTTTTTTAACTCAGACAAGGGCTTTATAGATAAATTTTAGTGTAAAAATACAATAAAATACTTGTGTGACAAATTTCAAGTGGGCAAGTTGATGCATAAAAATTAATCAAATTACTTTGTCTAATGTTTACTTTGTTTTAGCTTTGCCAATTAGTTTAATTTTCAACCTTTTATATCATAACCATGAAAAAATTATTGGCCTTAATGGCACTAATTTTAGGATTTGCTTTTCAATCCAACGCGCAAGGCGGAACAATCAAGTTCAAAAAAGAGAAACACGATTTCGGTAAATTATCTGAAGGTGTTCAGGCGTCTTATACTTTTGAATTTACCAACACGGGCTCTACTCCTGTAGTAATTTCCAATGTACAACCATCATGCGGATGTACCACTCCAGAATGGACTCGTGAGCCAATCATGCCAGGTAAATCCGGTAAAGTGACTGCTTCTTATAATTCAACAGGAAGACCAGGGCCATTCAACAAGACCATTACTGTGGTTAACAATGGTGCTGTTTCTCAGATTGTTTTGGAAATAAAAGGTCTAGTAGATCCGAAAAAATAGGAATTAATTCCGGAATTAACGTCATGTATTTATCAAAAAGGGAGAAATGTTCTCCCTTTTTTGATGCCTTGAATCGTATAATTTCAAGCGTTTTTGGAATATTTTTACTACCACAACTCGATCATGTTGTGATGATTAGAATTTTCACTATGTTTTTTAGCACTCTATTTTAAGCTCGATTTTGCCAGTAAAATAAATCCCAGAATAAATGATAGTCCTCCGATAGGAGCAATGGCACCAAAGACTTTTTGTTGCGTCAGGCAGATTAAATAAAGCGAACCTGGGAAAATGAGGCATGCAGCAAGGAAAAAATAGCCAACTAAATTGAAGAGTTTGTGGGACTGTTGTTTTTCAATTATACCAAGCAATATGAGTGAAAATCCCCCATACATTTGGTATTTAGCTGCTGTTTCAAAAGTATCTAAACGATTCATTTCTGTTAAATAATCCTTCCAAGCGTGGGCGCCAAAAGCTCCAATAGCCACGGCCATTGCGCATATGATGGATCCCCAAAATAAGTGTTTGTTCGTCATTTTATGGGTATAAAAAAAGCCTTGAATTTCAAGGCTTTTTGAGTTTGTTTATGATGCTAAAGAAACTTTTAAATCATTGAGTTTCCTTCTGATGGAATCATCGATTTGTTTGTCGCCAACTCGTAGTACAAAACCACCAATTAACGTTTCATCTATATGTTCGGTCAATTCTACCTCTTTTCCTGTATATTCTTTGATGATTTTCGTAACCTGTGTTTTTTGTTCTGCGGTTAATGGAGAAGCACTGGTTACATCGGCTTTTTGAATTCCTTTGTAATCAGTATAAAGAGCAATGAACTGTTTCGCAATTAAGGGAAGAAACTTTTCTCTATTTTTCTTGGTGATGATTTCAAATATGGCAAAAGATACCTCGTGAAAGGTACTTTTGAACAACTTTGTTAGGATAGCTAGTTTGACATCATGTCTAACGATTGGACTTTTAAAAGCCAAAACTAAATCGTAACTACCTTCACAAGTATCTTGGAAGGTACACATATCTTTATGAACAGCATCTACCACATTTTTTTCAATTGCTAAATCCAATAATGATTTAGCATAACGATGGGCAACAATTAACTCCGACATTAGCTGAAATTTATGGTTTTAAGCTTATTTTAAATTTACCTCACTGATCCACTCTGAAACAAGTTTTTCTTGAGCAGCTTTATCTTTCAATTGAGATTTTAATACTTTCTCAGCGAGTTCCAATGATAAAATTGCTGCTTCCTTGCGCAAGGCAGACACTGCGGCATTTTTTTCTTGGTCGAAAGAAATTCTGGCTTTTTCAATTTCTGCATTGGCTGCTGATTGCGCATCCAATTTAGCTTGCTGAATCATTGCATCAGCTGCTTCTTTGGCTTGTTTCAATACGGCATCACGTTCATTGCGTGCAGTAAGAATTAATTGCTCATTTCCGGCCTTTAATTCAGCCATTTCTTTACGGGTCGTTTCAGATAATTTGATCGCTTCATCGATGGAGGCTTCACGTTCGTGCAAAGATTGTACGATGGGTTTCCAAGCGAACTTTGATAAAAGGAAAAATAAGATGCCAAATACGATTAATTGCCAAAATATTAGACCAAACTCTGGGGTGATTAACTCCATGATTATATAATTTATTTATTTAATTCTTTTTTAAAAACGCAACTTGATGCCTAATGCAATCAAATTGCGTTTCAAATGTTTGAGTTTTCTTTCAAAGCTAATCTTTGGAAGAACTCCTTGTGTAGTTGATTACTTCAAAGTAACCAATAGACAAATAACTGCTGCGAAAAGAGCAACCGCTTCAACGAAAGCAGCAACGATCAACATCGCACCTTGGATTTTTCCAGAAGCTTCAGGCTGACGAGCAATACCTTCCATTGCTGAGCTACCGATGTTACCGATACCTGCACCAGCTCCGATAGCTGCTAAACCAGCTCCAATACCTGCAAGACCAGTACCTACAGAAACTTCCAATAAAATTGATAAAAGTGACATACTATTTGGGTTTATAAATAAAAAAAATAAAAAACAATCTTAATGATGATGCTCTTCTACTGCAGCTCCAATGTAGGTTGATACCAACATGGTGAAAATAAATGCTTGTATAAAGGCAACTATCAATTCAATCACGTTCATGAATAAAGAGAATGGAACAACCGCCAAACCCAATGCAACGTTTTTGAATATAAATATCAAAGATAACAAACTCAATAAAATGATGTGACCTGCTGTTATGTTAGCAAACAATCGGACCATCAATGAAAAAGGCTTCATGAAAATACCGACAATTTCTACGGGGGTCAAAATGATCAACATCCATTTTGGAACGCCAGGCATGGCAAATATGTGTAACCAATAGTTGGATTTTCCATTGAGGTTGGTGATGAAAAATGCGATGACAGCTAACACCGCTGTAATGGCAATGTTTCCTGTTAAGTTAGCGCCACCAGGTATTAAACCCAACATATTATTGAACCAAATAAAGAAAAATACGGTCAATAAATACGGCATGAATCTTCGGTAATGCTTTTCACCAATGTTATTGATCGCAATTTCATCTCTCACAAAAATGATGATGGGTTCAAACAATGATTGAATTCCTTTCGGTGCTTTGTGCGGATTGGCTTTGTAAGTATTGCCGATGCCGATAAAAATAGATAATAACAAAACCGCGGAAAGTAGGAGGGAAGCTACGTTTTTGGTAATGGAAATATCTATGACCTGTTCACCGTTTTCTGCATGGATTTTACCGTGCTCCAACTTCAAACCTTGGTAGGGAATTTCTTCGTGATGCTCATTTTTAAAGGCAGAAGACATGAAAACTTGAAGGCCTGTAGATTCCCGATAGACGATACAAGGAAGAGGCAAAGTAGCGTGAAAGTGCCCTATTGTGAAAAAATGCCATTCGTGCTCATCCGCTACGTGGTGTAAAATAAGTTTTCCAGCATCAAATTTTTCTTCCGTTTCTGAAGCCGCTGCCTCTGCATGTTTAGCTTCAGGAGCTAGGCCCTCTGCATTGGCCAAAGCGGTGAAACTGAATAGACTAAGCAGTAAACCAAGGATTATATTTGAAAAATACATTTTTTGAATCTCGTTCTTTGCAGACATTTCTTTATACTTGAATGAAAAATTTATGATTAATCTTTTTGTTAATTCGTTGATTAACTGTTTATTAATTGGAAATTTTACAGCAAAATGCTATGGGTTTCCCTAAAAACGTCGCAAGTTACGAAGCAAACTAAATATTTCAAAATTTGTGCTACATAAATAGAGTACAAAAAAATTACCTACAAATAAGTAGATTTCCGGAGTTTTTAAATATCCAAAAATTCCGATGAAGATTAAACTCGTTACAAACCGGATGGCTTGAGAAGCCATGTGGAATTGTACGAAATTTTCTCGGTTATTATTTGAACCTATTTGATGCAATAATTGACTTAAATAAGCCTGAAAAAAAAAGAATGCCCAAATGAATTTTAAATCCGAATGCATCCATTCGGCTAGTGCTGTAAAATGAAGTCCGTAAAGGACTCCAGCTAGAATGATATAAAAGACGATTAATTTTATCATGCCACAAATATCAAGATTTTTTAACAGAACAAAAATGGTCTGAATTTTTAGTTATTAGTTATGAATTATGAGGTATGAATTATGAGGTATGAATTATATGATTCTTCGAATTTTAAAAATCATAATTCATACCTCATAATTCATAATTCATCTTTTCTCTCCTCTTTTCTCTTTTTTGTGATTTGGTAATTTTTTTAGTACTTTTGAAGCTCTAGTCAATAACGCTTTGTCATTGATTTATACAGAAGAAGTGAGAGAATAGGCTCTGTGAACTTCTGGCAACCCATCGAAACGATCGATCCCGGTGCTAATTCCTACCCAAGAGAATAATCTCCTAGGGAAATATAAAACAATTTGTTCACATGCAAGTAGCGTTTCATTCATTTATTTCTCCCATATCTTTTGCCCTTGAATTAGGGGGTGAATTACCTTGTTTGGAATTAGCCTACCAAACGATTGGTGAATTGAATGCTGAAAAGGATAACGTTATTTGGATTTGCCATGCCTTTACCGGTTCCCAAGATGTGGCGGAATGGTGGCAGGGATTGGTAGGTGCCGGGAAACTTTTTAATCCTGAAAATAATTTTATCGTCTGTGTGAATATTTTAGGTTCACATTATGGTTCTTCTGGACCATTATCCATAAATCCTTCAACTCAACAAGCCTATTTCCATGATTTTCCGGAAATCACCATTCGTGATGTGGTGAATTCTTTTGAAATCTTACGGAAAAGTTTAAAAATCGATCAGATAAAAACTTGTATTGGAGGTTCCTTAGGTGGACAGCAAGCAGTTGAATGGGCAATCATGCAACCTGAATTGATTAAAAATTTGATTTTGGTTGCGACAAACGCTGTGCATTCTTCTTGGGGAATTGCTTTCAATGAATCACAGAGAATGGCCATAGAAGTGGATCCTACTTGGAAAGAATCCCATCCTTTGGCAGGAATAAAAGGGATGATGGCCGCCAGAGCCACGGCTTTGTTGTCTTATCGAAATTACGAAACCTACCAGATTACTCAATCTCGCTCTGAAAATACACTCGGAGCAGCCTTGCGTGCTGTCTCCTACCAAAGATACCAAGGCGAAAAATTGGCTTCTCGCTTTAACGCCTTTTCCTATTTTGTCCTTTCCAAAATGATGGATTCGCAAGATGTTGGAAGAAACCGGGGGGGAGTTGTTGCTGCTTTAAAATCCATAAAGGCAAAAACCTTGGTGATTGGCATTAAGTCAGATGCTTTATTCCCTATTGTTGAGCAAGAGTTTTTGGCCAAACAAATTCCTGGAGCTTCTTTTCAAGTCATTGATTCATTGTATGGCCATGATGGATTTTTGATCGAAAGTGGATTAATGACGAAGGCTGTCCGACTTTGGCAAAAATTAATCCGTTTGGAGGTAAATCCCATGGCGGAGTTTTTCAAAGAATTGGAAGCTATTTGAATGGGAGACAATTATAAAAGGAAATCAACGCTGGCTGTGTAGCACATTCATCAAGGTACGGGGTCATAACCACTTCCTCCCCAAGGATGGCAGGAACTTATTCGCTTTATGGCCAATCTCAAACCTTTTGAAAAACCATGTTTGGTTAAAGCCTGCTTAGCATATTCAGAGCAGGTCGGTTGATACCGGCAAGCATTCGGTAAAAAAGGGGAAATCAGTCCTTGGTAGATTTTCAATAGAAATAATAATAGATAGACGATGAACGATTTCATTTTTGATGTTTGAATGCTCCATCACAAAGTTAAGAATTATAAATAAACTAATTTTCCTCTGAATTAACTTGTTAAAAAAAGGCTTTTCAATTATCTTGCTTTGTCTAGTTCAATTTTTAGTCATTTGAAAACATTTACCCATTACCTTTCGCTTATTGCAGTTTGTTTTGTCATTGGTTTAGTGGCTTGTTCACACCAACCTGGGCATCTATTTGAGTTTTCTACTCAAGCTGAAAGGAAAAACGATAGCTTAGCGGCCTTGTACAACCCAATAGTTGCCCAACAAAAAGCCGTGAAATTAGATACCTTCTTTCAAAAATTGCATAAAACCACCGGATTTAATGGTTCTGTACTCATTGCGCAATACGGTAAAGTCATCTATCAAAAATCTTTTGGGTTTGCCAATTATTTTACCAAAGACCCTATTAAGGCCCATACACACTTCCAGTTAGCCTCTGTGTCCAAACAATTTACAGCAGTCGCTATCATGCAATTGTTCGAAAAAAAACGTTTGAATTACGACGATCCTGTCCGACTGCATATTCCTAATTTTCCATATGATAGTTCAATTACCATCAGAAGTTTATTGACACATAAATCGGGTCTTCCTAATTATGCCTATTGTTTGGATAAGTATTATGATAAAAAGGTTCCCTTAACAAATTCAAAGGTGGTAGAATTGATGCTTCGATTTAAACCTCGAATCGACTATCGTCCAAATGCTAAATTTTCTTACAACAACACCAATTACTTACTGCTGGCTTACATCGTTGAAAAAATTAGTGGACAAAGTTTCAGAGAATACCTGAAAAAAAACATCTTTGATCCTTCTGATATGCACGAAACATTTGTTTACGATCCCATGCATCCAGAAATGTTGAAAAATGCGGCCACAGGCTATTCTCCAAGAAGAGGAGTTCCTGCAGTTGTGGGTTTTGATCACCTTGATGGAGTAGTAGGCGACAAAGGAATTTATTCCACCGTTGAAGATATGCACCATTGGGACATGGCCTTGAACCAGGAGAAACTTGTAAAACTTTCTACTTTAGCAGAAGCCTTCACTCCACAACACATCAACCCCAAAACATTGCCTAAAAACTATGGTTTCGGCTGGCGATTAACTCAATTAGACAATGGCGAGTGGCTGACCTATCACACAGGATGGTGGCATGGATTTAAAAATTACTATCTTCACAACGCGAAAGACAATTCAGCCATCATAATTTTAGGAAATATGGCCAATCATTCTTTAGCCAAAATAAACATTGCACAATCCATTTTATATCCAGAAAAGGCCGCCTATTTTATGAAAGGTTCTCCTCTTCCTTTGGAGTTTACGAGTGGAGGAAATTAAACAACGAAACCATGAAAACATGTAAAAATGCCCTTTCCCTGATTCTTCTGTTTTGCTTGCCTTTCATCGTGAAGGCTCAATCAGATGACGAATCCATCAAAAATGCAGTTTACAATTACTTAGACGGGATTACCAAAGGAGATACGGCCTTGTTGAATAAGGCGTTTCACCCCGCAGCTATTTTACGAACAGTTAATCCTAGTTCAGGAAAAATTCAAGATTTTCCCGTGAAAACGTTCATCGCCAAAACACCCACCGGTGGTGCTAAGGCAAGTACCAAATTAATTAGTTATTCATACGCAGGAATTTCTGCACAAGCCACAGCTGAATTAAGTTTTGATGAGTTTAAATACATCGACTTGATTAGTCTGTTAAAGGTAAATGATGAATGGAAAATTGTGTGTCGAGTTTTTAGTCGGGTCGATTTAGCTACACAACTTAAAGGCAATACTCCGCAAGGAAATAATAAGTCAACGAATTCAACAGTTGGAAAAAAAACATCACCAGCTCCAAAATCCAAAAAAGATGATGGATGGTAGAGTTAGGTAAGAGGTATGATGTATGATGTATGATGTATGATGTAAGAGGTAAGAGTAGAGTCGACCCTTGCGGTTGACTTAGGTAAGAGGGCGTTAAAGTTAATAACAGATTAGGGAAAATAAATCCAAGAGTGAAATAGATTTAAGCAAATAAAACGATGGAAACAACATTAGCCAAAGAAAAAAAAGAATTTAGAAATTACGAACAAGGTGACATAACTATTGCTGTAAAAGAACATTACCGTAAAATGAGAAGTCGTCAAACGGTTGAATATGTTCAACGAATGAAAAAAAAGTATTTGAAGTTCGAACATCCGATGGATTTATGGGACATGATGGAGCGTTTAAATGCCTTGATCGATGTCAGTGACCCCGATTTAAATCTACCTAATATCATACATTTACTGCAATCAGCGGAAGGAATTAGAGCCGCAGGTCGTCCTGATTGGATGCAATTGGTTGGTTTGATTCATGACTTAGGAAAAGCCATGTATTTATTTGGTTCAGATGAAGATGGAACAAGTCAAGCAGAGCAATGGGGTTTGGTAGGGGATATTTTTGTGGTAGGTGCCAAGTTGCCTGACACTTGTGTTTACCCAGAATTCAATGCCTTGAATCCAGATATGCAAGATGAACGTTACAACACAGATTTAGGTATTTACTCAAAAGGTTGTGGAATAGACAATTTGCAATTAGCTTGGGGACACGATGAATATTTATATCAAGTGCTAAAAAACCACAAGGACAATCAAATTCCGGAGGAGGGCATGGTAATGGTTCGTTATCATTCTTTTTATCCTTGGCATACAGGTAAAAGTTACCAGCAATTTATGAATGAAAAAGATGAACAATATTTAGATTGGATCAACGATTTTAACCAATATGATTTGTACACTAAATCGCCAGTAATTCCCAATTATGAAGAATTGAAGTCTTATTACATGCCAATTGCCGAAAAATATTTAGGCAAAGGGCCTATATATTGGTAGGATTTAAGTTAAAAGGTAATATTAAATAGGCGGTTGAGTGATGACTCAGCTGCCTATTTTTATGAATCATAATTTCTTGTTCTGTTTTGATATGGAGAAATGATGATGAGTGAAGTGAAAATCAGCTAATTTTTTAAGCTTTCATTTAAGTTCTTAAATGATGCTTAATAGCAAAGCACTGATCAACATAAGTATTCCAAGAATAAAAAAGATGCTTGGATTTAATACAGGAACCGAATTTTCGCTGAGGGAAACTTCCATCGGATCTTGCGACAAATATCGAACTTGGATTTCTTGACCAATGTAACAATCTTGTCCTAAACCCTTGTCGGCCTCGCGTCGAAATTCTCGTCCGTTTACTTGGTACGAAACAATGGGAAAATAAATGGGGAATCTTCCCGAATGGTCATCTCGAGCATATCTTTTTGAAATTTCTACGATCTTTCCATAGGTCATTTTGGAATGCGCAATCCATTCTTTTCGTTTTTTAAACAACATCATTCCCACGCCGATTAATGCAAGTGCAATAACGAAGAACAACAGTAAAAACAAAGTCATGGAACCTTGAAAATCACCTGATGGCCGTCCAGAAATTAAAAAAATAGAAAGGATATTCATTAGAAAAATAAATTGCTCGATTAATTTAATTCAAATGAATAATAAAAATCCCTGAAAATCAAATACTTAGTAGTCGCGTAAAAATCTTTTCGACCTTCATTTATTGAATAAAAAGATCAATAAAAATGGATTTTTTTCAAATATCCGTTTTGATTTAAAGGCATTCGTTTCCTTTTTTTGAGATTTCTACTAGAGTAGATTAAAAAAGTACGTTGTTTCAATCAAAATAA
>JBILRJ010000249.1:0-4740 GCA_044372695.1 Spirosomataceae bacterium | reverse complement strand
GGAACAACTTTATTCACTAATCCCATATCTAATGCATCTTGTGCATTGTATTGATCGCACAATAACCAAATTTCACGGGCCTTCTTTTGTCCGACTACTCTAGCTAAGTAAGAAGCTCCAAAACCTCCATCAAATGATCCTACATTGGGACCTGTTTGACCAAATTTGGCATTGTCTGCGGCTATGGATAAGTCACAAATTACGTGCAATACATGCCCACCACCAATGGCCCACCCGGCTACCATGGCAATAACAGGTTTTGGAATAGAACGAATTTGTTTTTGAAAATCCAATACATTCAGACGTGGTACCATGTCTTGCCCCACATATCCGCCTTCACCTCGAACGCTTTGATCACCACCTGAACAAAATGCCTTTCCACCTTCTCCTGTTAAAATGATGACACCAATGCTAACATCTTGCCTGGCCATTTCCATGGCTTCCGACATCTCTTGAACTGTCAGAGGAGTAAATGCATTGTGTTTATGCGGTCTATTGATCGAAATTTTAGCTATTCCATGGTATTTTTGGAATAAAATTTCTTGATAATCTTTGATTGTTTCCCAAGGAAATGTTGAAATCATGACTTTTTAATTTTCTTCGTTGTAAAAAACATCCCACGTATGGTCTGCTAAAAGTGTCGCTTTGGCTAAAAATCGACTGTATTTAAATGATCTGCCCCATTCTTCTGGAGCTACTAATGATAACAAATCTGTCCCGTCTTCTTTCTCGTACACAAAATAGGTTTCATTGATGATGGGTTCAAAACCCATGGCGGCATCGTAAATCCTTTCAGAAATGATTTTTCTGTCCGCAATCATTTTGGCTTGCTTAGCAAGCACTTCCATCTGCTCATAAAGTTGATTCATCTGACGGTCCGTTTGTTGACGCATCGCCAAAACAGCTCTTCCTTTCGTTTTACCCATATCCTCTGGTTTAATCACAGCTGAACCCGAGGTGTGAGCATAGGGTAAAAGACCAGGGTTTTCCGCGACTTTTTCTGGATTAATCGGATTTAAGAAAGGATCTTTTGACATATTTAACGGAATAATAAATTAGATGATTCCTTTATTAACTCACGAAATTAGAGAATGTTTGGTTAATTTTGGAATGAATTATTGATTTATGCTACTATTTTCTCCAAGTTCAAATTCTTTTCCCTTGGCCGAGTCTGATTTCCATCGGGAGGTTTATGACTTTTGTCAAAAATGGAACGCAGGACAATCGGAATTTACCTTCTCAACTTCTGGCTCTACGGGTGTTCCGAAAAGTCTTGTTATATCGAGAGAGAAAATGATTTACTCGGCCAATTTAACTGCTATTTGGTTGAATTTGAAAGCCAATGATGTTGCCTTACTTTGTTTACCCATTCAATACATTGCCGGAGCTATGGTTTTGGTACGTGCTTTGGTGTTGGATTTAAAGGTCATTCTCATAGACCCGAAAGCGGATTTAATAGAATCCCTGAAAAAAAATGCTATTAGGGTAGACTTGGCTTCTTTTTTGCCAAACCAATGGATGAAATTGATGGCTGATGTACCTTTGTTGAATAAATGGTTTTTTCAATGCAAAGGTGTCTTATTGGGTGGAGGGCCATTGGATATCGTTTTAGAAAAAATGACCTATGCGTGTGATTTTCCCGTTTTTCATACATATGGAATGACTGAAACTGTTTCGCACATCGCATTTAGAGAAATTTCTCCTAATTCAGAGGAACCCAACTACCATGTTTTACCCAATATTTTTATCCAAAAAAATGATCAAGGTTGCCTTCGAATCAAATCCTTTTTGACAGATAATTTATGGATTGAAACGAATGATTTGGTGAATTTAATTAATGAAGAAAATTTTCAAATTTTAGGAAGAACTGATTTTGTTATCAATTCAGCTGGATTTAAAATTTTTCCTCAAAAGGTTGAAAATCTGTGTCAAGATTTTTTCCATTCCTTAGATTTAGATGTTCAATTATTTGTTTTTGGAATTCATGATAAAATTTATGGTCAAAAAGCCATTTTAATAAGTAATAACGCACAAGCTAATGATCATTTTGATGCCTTGTTGGAATTTTTGTTAACAAAATTGGATAGAAAGGAATTACCCAAATCAATTCTTTTTATCCCGACGTTTCAATTAACACCTAACGGTAAAATTGATCAAATTAAAACCGTAAATTTGTATTTTAATCAGCAACAAAATGGCCATAAATAAACTTCCGGAGTCTTTTCAATTGTTTTATGAGAGTCCCAATGACGTACCCGCACCTTACCACATGGAAGCGGTGTTTACTTTTTCCGATTATGGAACGAACAATTCATTGGTTGAAATAGCTATTCAATACATTGATCGAGAGGATTTTACGAAAGAAGAACTGATTGAGGAAGGTTTAATGGTTGAGTCTAGTTGGACCTGGAAGGGTGAATTGTCACAAGTTTGGAAAGAGCGCTTAAGTGCAAGTTTTTCTAAGTACAAATCTGGATCTTGTAATCCAAAAGATGCTGAGCCATTTATTACATTGGAGCTGGAACACAGCAATACTGCAGTTCCGAGGTTTCTTGAAATGGAAGAAAATCTCATTCAAGAGTTTATGCAAGCAATTTTTGAAAAAGCTGAAAAAGAATTACCCTTGTATTTGGGTTTTCAGTTTAAGAAAGAAAATGAGGAATGGACCCGCATTGAAGGAATTCTATCCTTCGCCAATTTGAATTTCCAGTACCGCGATTCCTCTTTGAACCAAGAACTTTTTATTTCTGATTGGGACAAAATTCAGGATTTAATGAACTTGGTTTATGTTGCTGATTTTCAGATTGAAAAAGCTAAAGAAGATTTTAAAAACATGCATGCTTTAGCCATTTTTCCTGGCGATGGTTTTTGGTATATTGCCGGCGATTCATTGAGAAAACCTGCAGGTAACAATCATTATTTCAATACCTTAGAGTCTAAACTGCAAGATCTATTTAATTAATAAAATCAACATGGAAGAGTTATCATTTCAATTGGAGGAACAAATAAAAGAAACCATTTCATTGCAAAAGAAATCGCTTTTGCGATTAAAAAAATCTTCGGCAGATGAACGAATTGAGAAGTTGAAAATGCTTCAATCTTATATTCTAGCCCATCGTGAAGAAATATGTTCAGTAATGTACGCCGATTTTAAGAAACCCGTATCAGAAGTAGTTTTGGGTGAATTATTGGCCATTAACCGTGAAATTGATCATACAATTTCTAACTTAAAATCATGGATGAAGCCTCAATCAGCTTCTACCCCATTGGTGCTTTTCGGGACTAAAGGGCATATTCAAATGGAGGCCAAAGGTCTTTGTTTGATCATCTCTCCATGGAATTACCCTTTGAACCTAGCCATAAATCCCTTGGTTTTAGCCATCGCTGCTGGAAATGCCGTGATTTTAAAGCCTTCAGAATTAACTCCCAATACCTCTTCATTCATTCAGAAAATGATTTCAACTTTGTTTGATAAAAGTGAAGTAAGGGTTTTTGAAGGTGATGCCAATGTATCCACTTTTTTATTGGAGCAAAAATTTGATCACATCTTTTTTACGGGTAGTCCCGCAATTGGAAAATTGGTGATGAAAGCCGCTTCAAATCATCTTACAAGTGTGACATTGGAACTGGGTGGTAAATCTCCTGGGATCGTCGGAAGTCAAGCTGACCTATTAGCCAGTGCCCGCAAAATTGCTTGGGGTAAATTTTTAAACAATGGACAAACCTGTATAGCTCCTGATTACCTGTTTGTTCATGAAAAAGTTTATTTTTCTTTTTTGGAACATTTTGAATCAACGGTCAATCAATTTTACAATCCTGATGGAAAAGGGATTGAAAACTCACCTGATTTTGCTCGTATAGTTAACAAAAGACATTTTGAACGATTGAGTCGTCTTCTGGAGGATGCTTTGTCTAAAGGTGCCAAAATTCTTTTTGGTGGTGATTTGAACGAGGCAGATTGTTACATTTCGCCAACTGTCCTGACAGATTGTACTTTTGATATGCAAATCATGCAAGAGGAAATTTTTGGACCTATTTTACCGATTATCTCCTTTAAACAAGATGAAGAAATTGTAGATTATTTACAAAATGAAGAAAAACCATTGGCTTTGTATATTTTTTCAGAAGATAAGGAGTTTACCGACTATATTACCCAAAATACCAGTTCAGGTAGCAGTGTAGTAAATGATTGCATCATTCAGATAATTCATTCTGGATTACCTTTTGGTGGGGTAAATCATTCGGGAATTGGAAAGACAGGTGGGCATTTTGGTTTCATTGAATTTTCCAATCAAAAAGCTGTTCTGGTTCAAAAAACTAACATGTTGAAAATGCTTTATCCGCCATATTCTACCAGAGTACGCTGGATGTTAGACTTTATTTTAAAATGGTTGTAAAAAAAGCAATTGTTTTTGGGTTGATTTTTTTTGGATGTACCTTTTCGGCTTTATCCCAAGGTTACTATCCCGTATTGGATCAGAGTCCGGCTAAAATCAAATGGAAAAAAATCCAAATCTCCAATTCACCATTTAGTATTGTATACAACCAGGCTTCCGATTCTTTGGCACAATTAACAGCCAATTATGTCCAAAATAATTATTTGGAAGTGGCCAAAGGTTTAAATGTAAAGGCTCGGCCTTGGAACATTATTTTACAAAACAAAGGGGTTATTTCAAATGGTTTTGTCTCTCTGCAAGCACCGAGAGTCGAATTATTTACCACAAAACCTCAAAATAGCTC
>JBILRJ010000248.1:0-4742 GCA_044372695.1 Spirosomataceae bacterium | reverse complement strand
CAGTTTAATTAATGCTTCTTGAGATAATAAAGGATATAAAAATTGTTCGTTGATAAGCACAAAATCTACTTGATCCATTTGCTCTATTAAAACATCAATTAATTGGTCTGTTGCTTTTTCGATTTCTTTTTTTTGTGTACCAAAGTCGATACGGTTTAATTCAACACCCTGAAACATTGGCTTTGAATAAGTTGCTGTATCAATGTGATTTAGCTGTTGCAATGCTTGGGCATTTATGCCACTTTTTTGACATAAATGAATCATTTCTCTACCAAAAATATCTTCTCCAATGATACCAAAAGCATAAGCTTGAATGCCTAATGCGGCCAAATTTTTGCAAACATTTCCAGCACCGCCTAGAGCGGTTTTAGTTTCTTTGGCCCAAAAAACTTCTTTGTTTGTTTCTACGGATATTTCTCCAGTGGATTTTTGTTGTTGAAAATAAAAGTCCACCGCAAAATCACCAATTACGGCAATTTTCAGGTTTTTGATTTTATCCAATAAAGCCTTTAAGTCTTCGTTTTTCATTGTTTCAAAGGAATTTCATGGGTTTTATCTAGGAATGTATTCTTTTGATTTAAGCCCAATAAAATAGAAAGCAATGGGTCACAGATTTCTTTTTGCATTTTTTAGGCTATTCTAGGTTTAAAATTGGCCAATTTTCTGATTTAAACAAAAATTATAGACCTTTTTTGTAAATTTACTTTCTTATTTTAAAATTCAATTTAAATTCAATCCTTTGGCTTTAATTAAATCAATTTCAGGAATTCGTGGAACCATCGGAGGTCAACCCGGTGAAGGCCTTAGTCCGCTGGATGTGGTCACATTTGCTGCTGCTTATGGTACTTGGTTGAGAAATACTAAAACTTCTTCCAATACCATTGTGATTGGTCGTGATGCTCGAATTTCAGGGGCAATGGTTTCTTCTTTGGTAGCCAATACATTGATCGGTTTAGGATGGAATGTGCTAGACATAGGTTTGTCTACTACTCCAACCGTCGAACTGGCTGTACCCTGGACACAAGCTGCCGGTGGAATTATCATAACTGCAAGCCATAATCCAGCCGAATGGAATGCTTTGAAGTTATTGAACGACAAAGGAGAGTTCATTTCGGACGCAGATGGAAAAGCGATGTTGAAATTGGCGGAAAATAATGATTTTCATTTTGTGGATGTTTGGTCTTTGGGAAAATACACACAAGATGACAGTTTTTTGAATAGACATATTCAGCATGTGCTAGAATTGCCTTGGGTAAATAAATCAGTGATAGAGCAATCTAATTTCCGAATCCTAGTTGATGCAGTAAATTCAACGGGTGGTACGGTTGTTCCAGCGCTTTTGAAAGCTTTGGGCGTCAAAAGTGTCGACGTAATATTTGGAGAGGCGAACGGACATTTTGCTCATAACCCAGAACCACTTCCTGAAAATTTAACGGAAATGATTTCCCAAATGAAATCGGGCAAATATGATTTGGGTATAGTGGTAGATCCAGACGTTGATCGTTTGTGTTTTATCAATGAAGATGGAACTCCTTTTGGAGAGGAATACACACTTGTTGCAGTTGCTGACTATGTTTTATCTAAACAAAAAGGAAATACGGTTTCTAATCTTTCTTCTACCAGAGCTTTACGAGATGTGACAAATCAACATGGCGGCGAGTATTTTGCTGCTGCGGTGGGAGAGGTGAATGTGGTGAATCAAATGAAGGCACAAGGTGCGATCATTGGAGGAGAAGGGAATGGAGGAGTAATATTTCCAGAATCGCACTATGGAAGGGATGCTTTAGTGGGAATAGGTTTATTTTTGACCCATTTGGCGAACAAAGGAATGAAAATTTCTGAATTACGTGCTTCTTATCCGAATTACGTGATGTCTAAAAATAAAATTGAACTATCACCCGCTTTGGATGTTGATTTGATATTAAAGACGATTGCCGAGCATTATCAGCAGTTTCCTGTGAATACTCTTGATGGTGTTAAAATTGATTTTCCAAACGGTTGGTTACACTTGAGGAAATCGAACACGGAACCGATTATTAGAATTTATGCTGAAGCTCCGTCTGAGTCTGAGGCTAATGAGCTTGCTCAAGAAATTATTGAACAAATCAAAAAAATCACTTTTATTTAAAACATGCCTACTTCATCAGAAACAAAAAAACAAGCTATTTATTTAGATAACGCGGCCACCACGCCGATTGATCCTTTGGTATGGGAAGAAATGAAACCTTATTTCGAAGATTTTACAGCGAATCCCTCTTCCATACATTCACATGGTAGGAAGGCCAAGGTTGCCGTAGAAAAAGCCCGTAAAAGCATTGCACAATTATTGAATGCTTCTCCGTCTGAAATATTTTTCACATCTGGGGGGACAGAAGCTGACAATACGGTACTACAATCTGCTGTACTTTACGGCGGCATCAAAACAATCATCACTTCTCCCTTGGAACACCATGCCGTGTTGCATACGGCTGAGGCTTGGGAGAAATTGGGCTTAGTAGAGATAAAAAAAGTCCAAGTTAATTCCTATGGAGATATCGATCTAGCTCATTTAGAAGTCCTTTTGAAAGATAGTCCCAACGCTTTGGTTAGTTTGATGCATGGAAATAATGAGATTGGGAATTTATTGGATTTGCAACAAGTAGGTCAGCTTTGTCAACAATACGGAGCTCTATTTCATTCGGATACTGTTCAAACTATGGGGCATTATGTACATGATGTGCAAACCTTGCCAGTGGATTTTTTAGTGGGAGCTGCACACAAATTCCATGGTCCGAAAGGTGTTGGTTTTTTGTATGTTAAATCGGGCGTAAAGTTTAGTCCCTTGATGTTTGGTGGTGCGCAAGAGCGTAACCAAAGAGGTGGAACAGAAAATGTTTACGGTATGGTGGGAATTGCTAAAGCACTAAACATCGCTTATGCTGACATGCAAAAGCACCAAGAACACATCAAAGGAATCAAGACCTATTTCATTGAAAAATTGGAGGAAAATTTTCCAGGAATAGAATTCAATGGCCGTTCAGGAGACATAGAAAATAGTTTATACACCGTTTTGAATGTGAGATTTCCGGATTTTCCTGATGGAGATATGCTTTTATTTAAATTGGATATCGCTAAAATTTCGGTTTCTGGTGGTAGTGCTTGCTCGAGTGGTACCTCCATTGGTTCTCATGTTTTATCGAGCTTGAATCCGAATGCAAGTGGCGCTGCCGTTCGCTTTTCTTTTTCAAAATACACAACAAAAGAGGAAATTGATCGGGTGATAGAGGAATTGAAAAAAGAGGTAATAGGTAAAAGGTAAGAGTAGAGTCGACCCTTGCGGTCGACTTAGGTTATCGGTAAAAATTAATCATATATTATATACTCGGCACATAATAGTGTAAGTTTACCTCTTACCTTTTACCTCTTACCTCAATATGCTCTTGCAAAAACCACTCTTCTGCTCGATGGATTGCCGGTTAAGATACATTTTCCAGCTTCTTCTTTGGCATCCAAAGGAATGCAACGAATCGTAGCTTTGCTTAGTTCTTTGATTTTCTCTTCTGTTTCAGGGCTACCATCCCAATGCGCAGATAGGAATCCTCCGTTCTCGATTTTTTCTTGAAATTCTTCCCAAGTATTTACTTCATGGGTGTTTTCTGCTCTAAATTGAAAGGCTTTTTGATAAATTTTTGTTTGAATATCTTCCAGTGTATCCAATACGATCTGATCTATGCCCTCAAATGGTAGACTGGTCTTTTCTCTGGTGTCGCGTCGTGCCATTTCAATGGTTCCATTTTCTATGTCGCGATTACCGATGGCTAGACGAATGGGAACACCTTTTAATTCATATTCAGCAAATTTAAATCCAGGACTTTGGTTGTCTGCGATATCAAATTTGACAGAGACTCCGTATTTTTTTAAGGTCTTTACCAGAGGGTCGATTTTGACCTTGATGTTGTTGAGTTGTTCTTCTCCTTTGTAAATGGGTACAATGACTACTTGAATAGGAGCTAATTTAGGTGGTAGAACCAATCCTTGGTCATCTGAGTGTGCCATGATTAAAGCACCCATCAATCGAGTGGATACACCCCAAGATGTTCCCCAAACATATTCTTGTTGATTTTCTTTATTCAAGAATTTAACATCAAATGCTTTTGCGAAATTTTGGCCCAAAAAATGAGAGGTGCCCGCTTGAAGCGCTTTCCCATCTTGCATCATTGCTTCGATGCAATAGGTGTCTTCTGCGCCAGCAAATCGTTCATTAGCCGTTTTTCTTCCTTTTAATACAGGCATAGCCATAAACTCCTCTGCAAAAGTGGCGTATACTTCCAACATTTGTTCAGTTTCAGCAATAGCTTCTTCCTTGGTTGCATGAGCCGTGTGGCCTTCTTGCCAAAGAAATTCTGCAGTACGTAAAAACAAGCGTGTACGCATTTCCCACCGAACCACGTTAGCCCATTGGTTAATGAGAAGCGGTAAATTGCGATAGGATTGAATCCAGTTTTTGTAGGTAGACCAAATAACTGTTTCAGAAGTAGGGCGAACTATTAATTCTTCTTCCAATTTTGCATCAGGATCCACGATTACTCCGCCACCATTGGGATCATTTTTTAATCGATAATGAGTGACCACCGCGCATTCCTTGGCAAATCCCTCTACGTGAGATGCTTCTTTGGAAAGATATGATTTAGGGATAAATAATGGGAAATAAGCATTGGAATGGCCCGTTTCTTTGAACATATCGTCCAAGGCTCTTTGCATCT
>JBILRJ010000247.1:0-4763 GCA_044372695.1 Spirosomataceae bacterium | reverse complement strand
AGTTTGCTAGTGATTTCAATGACCTTGAATTAATTGATTTAGGGGGCGGTTTTAAAGTCCCTTATTCTCCGCAAGATCCCGGAGTAGATATGATGGCGGTTGGCCAAGGAATGGGAGGGGCGTTTTTAGATTTTTGTCAAAAATATGGTAAAAATTTAAAATTATGGGTGGAGCCAGGTAAGTTTTTAGTCAGTGAAGCAGGCACTTTTTTAGCTACAGCCACTGTGGTTAAAAATGATCCCATTAAAACTTTTTTGGGATTAAATACTGGTCTGAATCATTTGATTCGTCCGATGATGTATGGATCATTTCACTATATTTTTAATGCTTCGAATACGGATGAAACTCAAAAAGAGGATTATCGTGTAGTAGGAAATATCTGTGAAACCGATACGTTCTCCTTTGGTTTTGATGGTAAACAAAATGAGCGAGCATTAAACTTGGTCAAAGAAGGAGATGTGATTGCTTTTGCCAACGCCGGTGCCTATGGTTTTACCATGGCTTCTCATTACAATTCCCGATTTTTGCCAGCCGAAATTCTAATAGACGGTGGCCAAGCTAAATTGATTCGTAAAAGAGAAACCATGGAAGATATTTTAAGAAATCAAATTCAATAAAGCACCCAAGTATCTTTTGAACCTCCACCTTGTGAAGAGTTAACCACCAAAGATCCTTTTCTTAAGGCAACACGCGTTAATCCACCAGGAATTACCTGCACACCGTCTCCGTATAAAATGTAGGGTCTTAAATCAACGTGCCTTCCTTCAGCATGGTCTCCGATTAAACATGGCACACGCGACAAAGAAATGGTGGGTTGAGCAATGTAGTTTCGGGGATTGGCTAGGATGTATTGCTTGAATTTCTCTTGTTCTTCTTTTGTCGATTTAGGTCCAATGAGCATGCCATATCCGCCTGCTTCATTGGCTTCTTTGACGACTAATTTCTCGATGTTTTCTAAAACGTATTTTTGGTCTTTTTCTTCTCCACAAATGTAGGTTTCCACGTTGGGTATGATCGCATCTTCTCCCAAATAATACTTAATGATGCGTGGCACATAGGCATAAATGACTTTATCATCTGCTACGCCAGTCCCAGGCGCGTTGGCCAGTGCGACTTTTCCATTTTTATATACATCAAAAATACCGGGAATTCCAATCAGGGAATCTGGATTGAAAGTCGTTGAATCTAAAAACGTATCATCAATTCTTCGATAAATGACATCCACTATTTGAAAGCCTTTGGTCGTCCGCATTTTGACATATCCTTCATGGACGACTAAATCGCGCGCATCCACTAATTCAACTCCCATTTGTTGAGCTAAATACGAATGCTCAAAATAGGCAGAATTATAGATTCCTGGAGTTAAAACCACAACCGTAGGATCCGGTCGATCGCTGATAAACTGCAACATTTGAAGCAATTTATGTGGGTAATCTGATATGGGTCTAATTTGTGTTTTGGCGACTACCTCAGGAAAGGTTTGTTTCAATAATTCTCTATTTTCCAGCATGTAAGAAACACCGGATGGACAACGTAAATTATCTTCTAGAACCATGTATTCCCCATCATTTCCCCTGATTAAATCGGTTCCAGTGATGTGAATCCAAATATTTTTAGGCGGTTTAATTCCCATGCATGGTTCCAAAAAGTTTTTAGATGAATAAATCACTTCTTTAGGAATGATCCCGTCCTTGATGATTTTTTGATCCGAATAGATATCGGCTAAAAATAAATTTAATGCGGTTATTCTTTGCTTTAAACCTCTTTCTAATTTTTCCCACTCGCCTGCATTTAAAATTCTTGGAATGATATCTACGGGCATGATTCGTTCCGTTCCTTCATTTTCGGCATAAACATTAAATGTAATGCCCATGGCCATTAATGCACGTTCGGCGGACAATTGTCTGCGGGTAAATTCTTCCACACTTAACTGCTCTACGCGTTCTTTAAAGTGGGAATAACCCTCTCTGACTTCATTTTTATCGGTAAACATTTCATCAAAAAAACCTTCAGTTTGGTAAGATGTAAAATTAAAATTGGCCATAGATATTATTTTTGATTTGCTTGATTACCAATAATTTAGAATTTTATTTTTATTAAATTTAAAAAAATGGCATTATTTTTCAAAGAGAAAGGAATTAGTCTTTTTTATATAGGAAAATTACAATTTGGCAGTTGATCTTTGATGTATGATGTAGTACGTAAGATGTATTTTTCTCTCTTCTCTTTTCTCTCTTCTCTCTTCTCTTTTCCTTATCTTTGAGCATGGAAAACGATGACCTTGTAGATGTACTTGAACTTTTGGTGAAATTATGGGATGTACATGCCATCAATGAATTTAAAAGTAAAAATTTATCTTTTGCAATCCGTGGGATTGATAAATATCCGAATTCGGTTGCAAAAGCAAGCGAAGAGGAATTACTTCTGATTCCAGGTGTAGGCAAATCTGTGGTAAAAATTATACAAGATTTTGCTCAAAAAGGAAGTTCCGTTGAATTAGAGCAAATCATTGAACAAACTCCTCCGGGCTTGTTTCAGTTGTTGAAAATCAAAGGTTTGGGGCCCAAAAAAGTTCGGTCAATTTGGCAAGAATTAGGCATTACTGAATTGGACGATTTACTTTTGGCTTGTCAAGAAAATCGTTTAGAAACATTAAAAGGTTTTGGAAAAGCGGTTCAAGAAAACGTGTTGACCTACATTTTGTTTTTAAAACAAAATAACAAAAAGCTTCGCATAGATAAGGCTACCTATCTTTCTGAGCTTCTATCAACGGAACTATCGCAGCATTTTGCAAAAGTTGGAATTGCTGGAGATTTGAGAAGAAATACAGAAGTTATTGACGAATTGGTTTTTGTTGTTCAAACAGACGATCTTTTTGGTGCTCAATCATTGATCAATTCAATGAGTCATTGGAAAGAAAATGTGCAAGAATCTTCGCCTTTTACTTGGAGAGGATTTATTGAAGGGCACATCATTCCAATTTCGGTTCACATGGCAGACGAAAATCAATTTGTCAATCTTTGCTTTCAATTGTCGGCTCACCCCGATCATTTAGCCAAGGTTAACTATTATTCCTTGTTCCAAAATAAATCCATTTCATCTGAAGAAGAGATTTATGCAAGTCAACAATTACCATATATCATTCCTGCCATGCGTGAAGGTCGTTTCGAATTTGAATGGTCGGAAAAATACACGAATAATCAATTGATTCAATTATCGGATTTGAAAGGTTGTGTGCATAACCATTCCACCTATTCGGACGGAAAAAATTCCTTATTGGAAATGGCAGAAGCTTGTCGAAATCTAGGTTTATCTTATTTTGGGATAGCGGATCACTCGCAATATGCAGCATATGCTGGTGGACTAAAGCCAGACCGAGTGCTAGAGCAACATCAAGAGATTGATCAATTAAATCAAAAATGGTCTGATTTTCGGATTTTGAAAGGGATTGAAGCGGATATTTTACCTGATGGTTCTTTGGATTATGATTCGAATATTTTAGCCTCATTCGATTATGTCGTAGCCTCCGTGCATGCAGGATTAAACATGGATTTAGAAAAGGCCATGGCGCGTTTGATGAAAGCCATTGAAAATCCATATACCACCATTTTAGGTCATCCAACCGGTCGATTATTGTTAACAAGGCCCGGTTATCCTTTACAAATGTCTAAGATCATTGACGCTTGCGCGGCGAACAATGTAGCCATTGAATTGAATGCAAGTCCTTATAGATTAGATGTAGATTGGAGATATATTTATGAAGCCATGGAAAAAGGAGTTTTTATTTCCATTAATCCTGACGCACATCATGTTGATGGATTGAAAGACATGGAGTGGGGGGTTAAATTGGCGAGAAAAGGCGGATTGGTAAAGGAATTGACTTTGAATGCTTTGCCTGTAGAGGAATTTATGAGTAGGATTGCTAAGAGGTAATATAGAAGAGAGAAGAGAGAGAGAAGAGAAGACGGAAAGAGAGATGCTTCGACAAGCTCAGCAACCGAGGAAGAGAGAAAATGGGATAGTGTAAAATAGATACTCATACCTATTTCACTATCTTTGTAAAAAATAAAAATTATGGGATTGAACATAACCTTTGCTGTCGGCGGCGATCACGCTGGTTTTGAATATAAAAATGATTTAATTCAATATTTACAGGATCAAGGTATTGAAGTGAAAGACTTTGGTGCTTACTCTTTAGATTCTGTCGATTATCCCGATTTTGCACATCCCGTGGCAGAATCTGTTGAAAAAGGTGAAACTACTTTTGGATTATTGTTATGCGGTAGCGCCAATGGTGTTGCCATTACTGCGAATAAACATCAGGGCATTCGCGCGGGTTTGGCTTGGAATACGGAAGTGGCTTCGTTGATTCGTCAACACAATGATGCCAATGTCATCTGTTTACCTGTTCGATTCATTTCATTGGAAGAAGCGAAAGCTTGTTTGCAGGTATTTATTGATACTCCTTTTGAAGGTGGAAGGCATCAAGGTCGTGTAAATAAAATTACCTGCTGTTAAGGAATTTTTTTGTAAAGCTTCGGACTGGTTAAAGTATATTGTTGCTTTAATAGAGGGAGGTATTGACTGACGATCAGAAATTTACCTTCAGGATCATAAATGTAATCGGGTGCGTCTTTTCGAATGATTTTAGAAACTGTGATTACATGATTGAATTCATTGATTCCATCAAATAAATAGGTGGACAATTCCCAATTTAAAAACGGCCCGGTCATGGTGTTGTTTTGATATTCTTCAATTTGAGG
>JBILRJ010000246.1:0-4813 GCA_044372695.1 Spirosomataceae bacterium | reverse complement strand
TATTTTTTAAAAGCCTTATCCATTAATATCAAAGCAACGGGCGATTTCAATCGGATTTCATTTCCAATTATACTGAATGATTTTGCTCCTCAATCCAGGCAATCTACCAGCCTGCATTGGGGTTTGGGTGTAAAGACGGGTTTTTTGAAAAATATTTCTATTCAAAACTTTTTAGATGTGTACAATGATATGAATACCAATGATTCCAAAACGATTACCAATACGACCTACAGAAATCAATTAGGTATTTTTTACCGAAAGCAAACGTGCACATTCCGTTTAGCTGTTAACTCAAATAAATACGGTCCCAACATTGATTTCTTGCATTTTTTGGATGCATCCATGGAATATCGACCTCAATCCTCAAAATTCACTTGGGGAATTAAAGGAAATAATTTGCTAGATAATCGAGTGAAAAATTACATCACGGTAACCAATTATTCGAGAAGTAGCAATGAAAATTTTATTGTGGGCAGGAGTCTTATCCTTTCGATGGGATATAGCCTTTGATTTATGAGTTAAGATGGATGATACTTTTACCTCTTACCTCTTACCTTTTTACTTCTTTTCGGTGCTTCGCCCAGTAAATAACCATATGCTTCCAGTGCGGGTACGTGATCAAATATGACCTTCAGAATGGCAATCAATGGAATGGCTAAAATCAATCCTGGGATCCCCCAGATGAGTTCACCAATCAATAAGGCAAACATGGCAATCATGGGGTTAACGCTCACCTTAGAACCTACCACCAGAGGCGTAATGAAATTGGCTTCAATGAATTGTACGATTGCTACCCAAGCAATCAAAGCAAATGTGTGCGAAGGTTCCAAAGTGATTAAAGTAAGAATAATTGGAAAAATGGCACCAATCCAAATTCCTATGTAGGGAATCAGTAACAACAAGCCAGTCAAAATCCCAAAGAAAA
Source organism: Spirosomataceae bacterium (assembly GCA_044372695.1). Classification (GTDB taxonomy): domain Bacteria; phylum Bacteroidota; class Bacteroidia; order Cytophagales; family Spirosomataceae; genus Aquirufa. The sequence continues at coordinate 3,888 of JBILRJ010000246.1, read as the reverse complement.
TGGCATAATCGATGCCAATCCATAAAAATCCAATGCTATTGATTACCGCCACTATTAGCATTACCACAAAAAGCCCAAGCAAATAACTTTGTACTACCTTTCCAGTTTTACTCATGATTTCCCCCAAAACACTTTCTTCTGTTTGTGGAAAAACTTTGGCTAAAAATGTACCAAAAAAATTGCGGTAGTAAAGGAAGAAAAAAACAAAAATAGGAACTAGGATCATCGTGGTAATGATGTGAAGCATTGTTCCGAAGGTGGTGGTCAATATCTCCCCTGAATTTTTTAACAAATTAATGGTTTGGTTGGTCAATTCTACCATTTGTTTTTTTCGGGAAATATTCAAATTTCTGGATAAAAAAGTCTGCAAGGAGGAAATCCAATTTTCTGCTTTTTTGATAAAATTAGGCCAATCAGAAATGAATTCTACCATCTGCATGGATAACAGGGCAACGATTCCAAAAATACCCACCATGGTTATGAAAAGAGATATGCCGATGGACAATGACCTCGGAATCCCTCGTTTTTCGAGTTGAAGGCACATAGGCAAAAGTAAAAAAGCAAATATCAGCGCAAATGATAAAAGTATGAGAAAATCTTTCATCCAATACATTCCAATTATCACCAAACTAATGGAAATAAGGACCGAAGCCAATCGGACAGAATAAGGGTGTGATGATGACATAGCTGTTTTTTTATAAAGATAAGCTAAACTAAATTAGGTAAAAAATTAACAATTTGGTAACATTGAGCTTTCTATATTTGTAGCATATTTATATCAGTCCATTCATCTTATGAATCTTCCTTTAAGTTCTTCTAAAATTTTACTTGTGGACGATGATCCAGATATTTTGGATTTATTGGAATATAATTTGGCAAAAGAAAATTATTCACTTCGCAAAGCGAACGATGGTAAAGAAGCTTTACAAATTGCCAAAGAATTCTTACCTGCTCTAATCATCTTGGATGTAATGATGCCCATCATGGACGGCATAGAAACGGCTCGTCAATTAAAGACAATTCCTGATTTAAAGAATACATACATCATTTTTTTAACCGCTAGGGGGGAAGAGTACACAGAGGTTGCAGCCTTTGACGCTGGAGCACACGATTACATCATCAAACCGATCAAACCCCGCGCTTTGGTCAGTCGAATCAACGCAATTTTGAAAAGAGATGTCTCTACCAATGCTGAACAAGAAAGCGACATCGTGGAAATAGGAGGTATTGTGATCAATCGGACTCAATATGCAGCTAGTTTTCAAGGCCGCCAATTGGTTCTGCCTAAAAAGGAATTTGAATTACTTTCGTTTTTTGCCAAAAATCCCAACAAAGTATTCAATCGCGACGAATTATTGGAAAAAGTTTGGGGCGCTGATGTGTTTGTCGTAGAACGAACTGTCGATGTACACATTCGAAAACTTCGGGAGAAAATTCCAGAAAGCTACATCAAAACCTTGAAAGGTGTCGGGTATATGTTTTCGGTGGATTGATAACTAATACCTATATTTTTGCCTGTCTTTCTTAAATTCTAAGCAAATTTTCCGCTTTTCTCAGTAAATTGCCACCTCGATGAAAAGCGTATTATTTTTAGTTATTTTTCTTTTGAGTTTCCCAACTCTTTTTGCCAATGGTCCTAAGCGAGAATTAAGAGGTGTTTGGGTAGCTACTGTGCAAAATATTGATTGGCCTTCTGCCAGAAATTACAATGGATTCAAGCAAAAAGAAGAATTTATATCGCTTTTGAACTCCCATCAAAAAACAGGATTTAATGCCATTTTTGTCCAGGTGAGAACGGCATCAGACGCATTTTATGCCAAAAGTACGGAACCTTGGACCAGTTTTTTGTCGGGTTTGCAAGGACAAGCTCCTACACCCTATTATGACCCTATGGAATTCATGATTCAAGAAAGTCATGAACGTGGATTGGAATTTCATGCTTGGTTGAATTTGAATCGAGCCACACTTTCAAGTAAATCTTTATTGAGTTCTGATCACATTGCTAGAAAGCATCCTGAATGGCTTTTGCTTTATAATGGTCAACATATTTTGAATTTTGGTATGCCGCAAGTGCGAAACTATATTGCGGAATTGGTACGAAATTTGGTCAAGAATTATGACTTGGATGGAATTCATTTTGATGATTATTTTTATCCATATCCCGCGAAAAATGCCAAACTAAACGACGAAAAAACGTTTCAGACATTCAAGCTTTTGGATGAAAACATCAACGATTGGAGAAGAAGAAATGTCAATCTTTTGATCAAGCAAATATCAGAAACCATCAAAGAAACCAAGCCCAAAGTCAAATTCGGGATCAGTCCTTTTGGGATTTGGAAGCATCAAAGCATCGATGATGAAAATGGTTCACCCACCAAAAATGGCTTACAATCCTACCATGATTTGTTTGCAGATACGGATCTTTGGATGAAATCAAATTGGGTAGATTATTTAGCTCCGCAATTATATTGGCCAATTAGTCACCGGGTAGCTCCTTTTGAACCTTTGGCCAAATGGTGGGATAGTCATTCTTACCAAAGACCTATTTATGTAGGATATGCCGCCTATCATTTGAATACCACTTGGAACAGTAATGAATTGGCAAAACAATTAGCTATTTCTAGGGGTTTAAACAAAGTTACTGGAGCGATTTATTTTAGTTCGAATTTGTTGACCTCCAATGCAAAAGGTTGGAGAGATTCTTTAAGAAACAATCACTTTGCCCACGTAGCTTTGGTGCCAACAATGACTTGGTTAGATAGTATTCCACCCACAGCACCTCATCAAGTGAGTTTGGCTAAACGGCAAGGTAAATGGCGTTTGAAATGGGAAGATGGAGAGGTCAGTAGTGATGATGATCATGCCGAATATTATGTGGTCTATCGAATAAAAAAGGGTGATACGGAAGCTTTTGAAAAAGCTGAAAATATTATTTATAAAGGGAAATTGAAAGATATAGAAATTGAAAATAAATATTTAGTTACTGGACATGGATTTGCGGTTACTGCATTGGATCGACTTCATAATGAGTCGCCTTCAGGGACCATTCAGTGGATTGTAGCAAACGATGAATAACAAAGAAAAGATGAAGTATTTGCATTTGACAGTGAAGGAAATTACGGAAGAGACGGAAGATACAAAAACCTTGCATTTTTGGCATCCGATCCACGATACCTTGACCTACCTTTCGGGGCAATTTTTGACAGTTATCCCAGTGATTGATGGAGAGAAAGTTCGAAGAAGTTATTCTTTTTCTTCTTCACCGAAAATGGATACGTCGCCAGCCATAACCGTTAAAAGAATAAAAGGAGGATTGGTTTCTAACTTCCTTTGTGATCAAATCAAAGTAGGGGATAGCATAGAGGTCATGGAGCCTATGGGGAATTTTGCCATCGAACCCAATGCAGAATCATCCAATAATTATGTATTCATTGGGGCGGGTTCTGGTATCACTCCATTGATTTCCATGATTAAAACTTTGTTGAAAGCTGAACCACAATCTAAGATTCAATTGATTTACGGATCTAGAAATGAAAATCAAATTATTTTCAAGTCGGTTTTAGATCAATTAGAGAAACAATTTGCAGGAAGATTTACGGTATTACATGTGATTTCTCAACCTGCTGCCAATTGGCCAGGCTTAAAAGGGCGAATTAATCAGGCCTCCATCGTGTATTATTTGAAACAAGAATTGGGTATTCATATCCCAAGTGCCATTTATTACATGTGCGGACCCGAAGGGATGATGAAGGACGTTCAGTCATCTTTGGGCATGTTTGATGTGCCAGCGGAGCAAATTCACAAAGAATTATTTGTTTCAACGGTTTCGGAAGCGGTGGAAGAAGCAGAGGAGGATGGCAGCTTGCAAGAACAAGAGATCACTTTGAT
>JBILRJ010000245.1:0-4815 GCA_044372695.1 Spirosomataceae bacterium | reverse complement strand
ATTTCCTGCTGCATGGTATTGTTCATATTCTCTGATGAGCTCTGCATCATCAATTAAATCAAGGGCTAAACAGAATCGTTGCATATTATGAGTTAAAATAGTGTTGAAAAGAGGCCATGGTTTGTTCGGCGGCGGCTTCTGAGTTTGGCCAAGCAAAAGCCTCCGCAGACACAAAACCCGTATAATTTATTTCCTTTAAAGTTTTGGCCACTTCCGATAATTGGGTATGTCCATTCCCCACGGGTCGCCGGTTACTGTCCGCAAAATGTACGTGGATAATGGCATCTTTATTTTCTTTAATGCTATTGGCCAAATCCGTTTCTTCGATGTTCATGTGAAACAAATCCGCTAACAAGCCCACATGTTCAATCGAATGTTTTTTTAAAAAAGCGGATCCATCTTCCAATGTATTGATCAAATTGGTCTCGTAACGGTTCAAGGGTTCATAAATTAATTGGACACCTAATGAACCAGCGTGTTTTCCTAAAGACCTTAAACCTTCCGCCAAATACTGGAGTGCTAGCTCTCGATCCTCTCCGGGTAAAACCTGACCTTGCATGGATCCGATAATCGCAGGGGCATTAAATTGCGCCCCAAAATCCATCATTTGAGTAATAAATTCAATGGCTTGTTGTCGGATTTTTGGATCTGGATGGCATAAAGTTAATCCATGAATTACCTTTCCTGCACCGGTGCCAACAGCGGCTAATTGTAAATGATATTTTTCGAGTAATGCTTGTAACTCTGACACCACAATGGCATCAGCAGAAGCCGTAAATAACTCCACCCCATCAAATCCCAAGGATGAAGCATGCGCTAAACTTTGTTCCAAATCCTTCCAGTATATCCAAGGTCCAGAGCTAATCTCAGGTACCAAGGCAATCGTTGCACAAGATTTTATCATATTGTTAGCTATCAAAATCGACCATGATTTTAGTGATTCCCTGAGGATTTTCTGCCCAATTAGCCAAGGCTTGCCCTGCATTTTCCAAAGAAACTACTTGGGAAACGACCTGATCCACCGGAAATTTCCCTGCTTCCAAATAAGCGATCACTTCAGGAAATTCGTCTGTGCAATTTCTTGATCCTAGAATTTCAATTTCTTTTCGGACAAAAACACCGGTATTGAATTCCACAGGAGATTTGGCATAACCGATGCACACCACTCTGCCCGTATAGGCAACTTCCTCTACTGCCGCACGATACGTTATCGCGTTTCCTACTGCTTCAATGATGACATCTGGGCCATCACCGTTGGTTATGCGGGATAGTGCTTCATGTAAATTTTCTTGAGAGGTATTAATCGTATGCGCTACTCCAATGGCTTTGGCTATTTCCATTTTCGAGGCATCAATATCAATTGCAATGACTTTTGCTCCTTTGTTAACAGCTGAAGCAATAGCTCCAAATCCGACAATTCCGCAACCTATCACCGCCACCGTATCTTCAGGACTCACGCGGGCTCTTGCAACGGCATGAAAGCCAACGGTCAAGGGTTCCACCAAGGCCAATTCTTTCAAGGAAAGTTGCGAGGAGAGGTGTAAATCTTGATAATGAATGGCAATATAGCGGGTCATGGCACCTGGGCGTCTTACTCCCATGGTTTTGTTGTCCTGACAAGCATTACGGCGACCTTTTCGACAAGAGATGCACTTACCGCAATTTTGATAAGGGTAAACGGTCACTTTTTGGCCCATTTGAAACTCTTTCGGAACAGCTGAGCCCAATGCTTCGATGGTTCCACCCACCTCGTGCCCCAAAACATTGGGGTACTCCTGAAGTTCAAAAAGTCCTTTGAAACCATTTAAATCACCACCGCAGAATCCCACCATGCCAATTTTCACCAACACTTCGTCTGGTCCTGGGACAGGCTTTTCTATTTCGCGAATTTCAGTTTCTCCAATTTTTGTTAGAAATAATGCTTTCATTTTAGTTGGTAGAACGTGGGATATTATTTGCCTCTTCTCCTTCAAACCACATCAGATTTTTGATTGGCTGAATCGCCAGCGACAATTCATCCAAAAGACCTTCTGGAATCTTAAAATCCAAAGAAGCAATATTTTTCTGAATGGATGTCATCCGACACATACCCACGATGGTCGTGGCAATATCAGGATGGTCCATGGCAAATCGCATGGCAACATCACTTAAACGAACTCCATATTTTTGACAAATACCTAACAAAACAGGTTGAATTGCCAACATTTCTTTGGGGGCATTGTGCCATTCTGGTAGAGCAGCATCAGATAAAACACGTTGCATTAAAGGTGCAGCGTTCATTAATCCAAAACCCTTTTCCTTGGAAAGCGGAACGAGTTCATCATTCAATTCATCTTGTAATAAGTTGTAATGGGCCCAGGAAAGGACGGTATCAATTTCCACTTGACGGGCAATTTCAGCAAGGTAACGAACAGGTAGGCCTGTAATTCCAATGAATCGAGCTTTTCCAGAGGCTTTTATTTTTTCGATGGCCGGAACAGCTTCCTTCAAAATTTGTTCTTTGGAGACAAACTCAATGTCATGTAATTGAAACAAATCCACGTAATCCGTTTGCAAACGTTGAAGCGATTCATCAATACTAGCCTCGATTCGTTTTGCGGAGAAATCGAAAGAGCGTAAATCGTACCGACCGCATTTGGTGGCTAAAAATACGTCCTTTCGCTTGCCCAGCAAAGCTTTGCCCAAGCGAGTTTCTGCTAGGGTAATTCCATAAAAGGGCGACACATCAAAAAAATTCACGCCATGATCAATGGCATAATGGACGGTGTTGATTCCTTCTTGCTCTTCTACCTCCTCAAATACATTTCCGAGCGGTGATGCCCCAAAGCCTAAAACAGATACAAGTTCATTCGTTTTCCCTAATTTTCGATATTCCATGGTTGATTATTGCTAATTTCTATCTGACGCAAGTCCATTTTTATTGTGACCAAATGGTCGGTTGTCTTTCCCAACGATGTTGATTCAATTTTTCGATCAATGATTTTTCAAGACCTTTCCCATCTGATGTAGCAATGTTGCTTTGAACGTGTTTGATTTTACGCATTCCCGGAATAATGGTGCCTACGTTTGGATTCGACAGAATAAAACGCAAAGCCATTTCGGGCATGTCCATATTAGCTGGAACCAACGATTTTAAAGCATCGGCATGTTCAACGCTTGAATGAAGATTTTCTGGCACAAAATAAGTAGAACGCCAATCGTCCGCGGGGAAAACGGTCTCTTTGGTGAGCAAGCCGGTCAAACTACCTTCATCAAAAGGTACGCGAGCAATGACTCCAACATTTAATTCTTTACATAAAGGGAACAATTGATCTTCTGGATTTTGATCAAAAATGTTGTAAATCACTTGAACAGAAGAGAAGAGATTGGTTTTTAATGAATCAAGACAATTATTAGGTTCCCAACGATTCACCGAAATACCCCAATGAGCGACTTTGCCTTCCTTTGTGAGTTGCTCAACGGCTTTTTTCCACTCATCATGTTGAGCCCATGCATCCTCCCAAACATGGAATTGTTGTAAATCAATTTGCTCAACACCTAGATTTTTTAAACTTTTTTCCGTGTATTCAATGATGTGCGCAGCTGGGAAACAATCTTCTAATTTAAATTGCTTTTGAGAAGGCCAAGTGAAATTTTTGGGTGGGATTTTCGTGGCTGCATACAGCTTCTTATGATTGTGTTTTTTAAGTAACTTTCCTAAAATCTGTTCGCTCAATCCTTCCGCATAACCCCACGCTGTGTCAAAAAAATTGCAACCCAATTCGACAGCCAATTCCAAGGACTTACTTACTTCATCTTGGTCCGAGCCCGTCCAACCAGCTAAACCCCACATTCCGTAACCAATCTCGCTGACTTCCCAATTTGTTTTTCCAAATATTCTTTTTTCCATTTTATCTTTTTGCATTAAAATTCAAATGTATTAATTCTTTTTTTCTTATCTAACTGTTCGGCCTTAATATAAAGAAGGACACTTCATTAAACAAACTGAATGCCATTTCTGTCCAACTATATTTAATTCCGAATTTTTCCGCAAAAAGTTCAAATACGTTAATTACGTATATAACTCAATATATTTATCAAATCCCATCACACAAATCTATTTTTGAATTACATATTCCTTACTCTACTCCGACAAGAAATTATTCTAATTCAATTAAAATGGCAAATCAAAAATCAACTACTTTAAAACTGGGAACAAAATTCATCGTGCCTACTGAAATCAAGTACATCGAAGGACAAGGAAATTATTCCATTCTCCATTTTAGCAATGGGGAAAAAATGCTCTCTTGCCGTACATTGAGATATTTTGAAAATTTATTGAACAATTTGCCCATCATTCGTCCTTCAAAATCGTATTTAGTCAATGCCGAACATGTAAAATTAGTCGAATTCAAAACGAAAAAAACGATCATCATGAACGACGATTTTGCCATTGGAATTTCTAGAAGAAACGTCCCTATCATGAAGGCTTATTTTAATTTATAATGCTTTGCTGCAATTTCAAAGGATTCCTATTTAAAAAATAATTAATATCTTTAAGGCAATCAAAACCTATTGCCTTGAAAATTTTCATGTACCGAATCCAAGTACTCGTCTACTTTGTTTGGGTTATTTTGGGCATCATTTGCCAAAGAATTTTATCCCCAAAGAAAACCTTTATCGGTATTTCAATGGACGGGGATTTCGGGGATATCATCGCATCTGAACCCATTTTAGCTGTTTTGAGAGAGAAGTTTGGAAATACTCACATAAGCTGGATTGCTTCCAAGCCTTATCAGCCTTTACTTGACAAGCATCCATTGGTTGATCAATTTA
>JBILRJ010000031.1:0-17809 GCA_044372695.1 Spirosomataceae bacterium | reverse complement strand
TTGCCCTTTCAGGCGTTGGCATTAGCCTTAAAAAACCACAGGCTGAATTAAGAAAATTTCAGATCCTACAAATTGATTCAACGGTGCATTCTAGTTCTTGGAAACCTGTTTGGGGGGAAGTCAAAGAAATTCAAAATCAGTACAAAGAATTGAGTTTTCAATTGAAGGAAAATGCCATTTTATTGAAATTAATTTTCAGAGTGTTTAATGACGGAATCGCTTTTCGGTACTCTTTTCCTGAACAAGAAAATTTAAAACATTTTATTGTTGATAACGAATGGTCGACTTTTAACATGTCGGGAGATCATACGGCTTTTTGGATCCCGGGCGATTATGACACCAACGAATATACTTACCAAAAAACCAAAATCTCAGAAATAGATGCGAGTGCTGCTGCTGCCAAAGAAAAAGACATTGCGGTAACTTCTTTGATTGGAAAAAATTATGTTCAAACTCCTTTGATGATGAAATCGCTAGAAGGGGTTTATATCAATGTCCACGAAGCGGCCTTAATCAATTATCCAGCGATGCATTTGAAAGTTAGTGGGACGGAATTCACTTCCACGCTTGTTCCAGATGCGGTAGGAAATAAAGCTTATTTACAAACTCCTTTCCAAACGCCTTGGAGAACCATCATCATTTCCAACAAGGCTGAACAAATTTTGTCTTCCAAAACGATTTTAAACCTCAATGAACCCAGCAAAATTCAAGATTCGACTTGGATCAAGCCCCAAAAATTCATGGGCGTCTGGTGGGAAATGCATACCGGTAAAACCAATTGGTCTTTAGCAGGCGGAAAACACGGCGCTAATACAGAAAATGTCAAAAAATACATTGATTTTGCTTCCAAGCATGGATTTCAAGGGGTTTTGGTTGAAGGATGGAACAAAGGTTGGGAAGATTGGTTTGGCAATTGGAAAGAAGAAGTATTTGATTTTGTTACCCCATATCCAGATTATGACATCGATTCTTTAACGAAATATGCCAAATCCAAAGGTTTAAAATTAATCATGCATCATGAAACTGCTGGTTCTGTGACCAATTATGAACGCAGAATGGATGCCGCCCTTCAGTACATGGTGTCAAAAGAGATGGACCTCGTGAAAACAGGTTATGTTGGTAAAATTATCCCCCGAGGAGAGCATCACGATAGCCAATGGATGGTCAATCATTATAATCGGGTAGCAGAAAAAGCCGCATCTAATAAAATCATGGTTAATTCGCATGAATCCGTTCATCCTACAGGCCTACACCGCACGTACCCAAACTGGATGGCTGTAGAAGCTGGAAGAGGTTCAGAATTCAACAATGCACCAACTTTGGGAATCAATCCAGAACATACAACGATTTTGCCATTTACCCGTTTAATGGGTGGGCCCATGGATTATACGCCAGGATTGTTTCACATGGCTTTGAACCAATTCGACAGCTTAAGAACCACCAAAGTGCGTTCCACCTTGGCCAAGCAATTAGCCTTGTATGTAACAATTTATAGCCCTTTACAAATGGCTGCTGATTTGCCAGAAAACTACGAGAAATACATTGATGCATTTCAATTCATCAAAGAAGTGCCTGTGGATTGGGATGATACCCAAGTTTTATTGGCCGAGCCTGGCGAATTTGTCACCATTGCTCGAAAAGAAAAAGGTAAAGATGCCTGGTTCATTGGATCAGTGACCAACGCAACAGCTAGAAACATGTCCTTCGATTTGGATTTTTTAGATCCCGATAAAATTTACGAAGCGACACTCTACATGGACGCAGAAACAGCAGATTTTGAAAAAAATCCAGAAGCCTATAACATTGAAAAACGATTGGTGACATCCAAGTCCAAAATGAACTTCCGTTTGCAAAGAGGTGGCGGATGTGCAGTAATTTTGAGAAAAGTTAATTAATCTTAAAATGAAACACTGGTAGATACATTCTGAAATTTGGTCTTTATTTTCTTCACTAATTCCAAAAGCCCCATAAATTTGAGCTTTTCAACAAACAAATCGACACCATGCACATTCTTTCCCTAGGACTATCCGGAGTTTTATCCGCCGTTCCTCATCAAGCAACAGAAAGCATCAAAGGTATTTTACTTTCCGAATTTGAAGACGTATTGGGCACATCGCTCGACCTAAAAATTTCTGCTAATTCGAGCGGAAATGCGCAAAAAGCTGAGCAAAAAGTATTGACAGAACTAAGTCGTTTGCAACAAATTTTGGGGACTTATGGCGAGAATAACGAATTTGCTCAATGGAAAAAGACCCATCAACAGAAAGTTGAGGTTTCAAAAGAGGTCATGGAAATTGCACAAGCATTCGATTTTTGGAAAGAACAAAGCCAAGGAGCCATCAATCCAGCTAGTGAAGAATTCACCCAGCTTTGGGAAAAAGCCAGTGAAACAGGAATCGCACCAAGCGAAGCAGAATTAAAGGAATTGATCGCAAAGGTACAAGAAAATCATTGGGAAATAGACGGTTCGAGTTTAACGAAAACCTCTGAGGCAGATTTGAAATTACATACATTTACCAAATTATACATAGCGGAAAAAGTAGCTAATTTGGCCTTGGACTCAGAAGGAGTTGAAGGAATTGTGGTCAATATCGGAGGAGATATCGTTGTGAAAGGCGATATGAATGAAAAAGTAAAAGTTGCAGATCCTCAAGCAGCCTATGAAAATGCAGCTCCTGTTTCCATGGTAGAAATCAATAACAAAACAATTGCCTCAAGTGGAAATTATCGCCGTGGAGTGGAATTGAATGGGGAGCATTTATCGCACATTTTCAATCCAAAAACGGGCAAGCCTGCTGATCAAGTTGCCAGTGCGACAGTGATTCATGAAAATGCGGTTACCGCAGGAGCATTGGCCACGGCCTTCAACATTTTACCTTTGAATGAATCCATTGCCTTAGCCAATAAGTTCCAAAAAGCCGATTACCTGATTATTGATCCATCAGGCAATCAATATCAAAGTGAAACTTGGCCGGCATTAGCAAAAGAAGAGCAATCGTCTATATCCTTTGTACAATTGAAAGAAAAAGAGTGGAATCCGAAAATGGAATGTTCCATCGACTTAGAGATTGCAAATTTAGGTGGTTATGCGAGAAGACCTTATGTGGCCATTTGGATTGAAGATGAGAAAGGCAATCCCATTCGTCGAATTGCGCTTTGGTACAGAAAACCCAGATGGCTAGTGGATTTAAGATATTGGTCTTCAGGATCTAGAAACGCAGATTACAACATTAGTTCCATCACGGGTGCAACCCGTGGGTCGGGAAAATATGCTGTGGTTTGGGATGGCAAAGACGATGCTGGCCAATACGTAAACCAAGGAAATTATACGGTGATCATTGAAGCAGCAAGAGAGCATGGGAGTTATCAATTGATGAAGCAATCCATGAAGTTTGACGATAAAGCCAAGGCCGCTTCATTTGCCGGCAATGAAGAAATTTCGGCGGCTAAATTAAATTTCAAGACGAAGTAAGATGACTATAAAAAAAAGTAATTGGAGAAATTGGCTTTCTACCTGGTCTAGGTGGTTACACATTTATTTGTCCATGTTCAGTTTTGTCATTGTGTTGTTTTTTTCCGTGACCGGCCTAACCTTGAATCACCTAGACTGGTTTCCCGAAAAAGAGGTTTTAAAAGAGCAAGAAGGCAAAATGCCCGCTAATTGGGTGAATGTATCAGATACAGCACAAATAAAAAAGTTAGAAATCGTTGAATTATTTCGAAAGGATTTCCAAGTCAAAGGTTTGGTGAATGATTTTCGGATAGATGATCGGGAGGTTTCCATCTCTTTTCAAGGTCCAGGTTACACCGCAGATGTATTTATCCAAAGAGAAGATGGAAAATTTCATTTAAGTACTCGGGAATTAGGAACGATTGCTTTTTTGAATGACTTACATAAAGGCAGAGATACAGGAAAGGCCTGGGCTTGGGTCATCGACATCTCTGCCATATTTTTGGTCATCATCTCTCTTTCAGGTTTGATCTTGTTGTTGTTTTTGAAGAAGAGACGTTGGTCTGGATTGACTTGGATGTTAATTGGCTTATTGATAATCGGCTTACTATATTATTTGTAAAGGCTTATATGTCCTTCAAGTTTGTGTAAATTACTCCATACAAATTTATCACTAGGTCAATCATGAACAAATCCAACAAGTATTTCCCTAAACTGGCCAAATTTTGGAAAATGTTAGGGCCTGGATTAGTGACCGGCGCGAGTGATGACGATCCATCGGGTATCGCAACCTATTCGCAGGCAGGGGCCGCATTTGGCTTATCCACTTTGTGGACCGCGATTATCGCATTCCCATTGATGTCGGCTATTCAAAAAATGTGTGCGAAAATCGGATTAGTAACCGAGCAAGGTTTAACGGGAACTTTGAAAAAACATTATCCCCGTCCGGTTTTATACCTGATGTTGTTATTCAGTTTCCCGGCCATCATTTTGAACATTGGTGCCGACATTGCGGGCATGGGAGCCGTGGGGAATTTATTGTTTCCTTCCATTGATGCAAGCTTTTTTAGTGTATTTTTCACGGTCCTATTATTGGGTCTAATCATTTATTTACCTTATGCCAAAATTGCATCGATATTAAAATATTTGTGCATTGCCATGCTGGTCTATTTTATTGTTCCTTTTCTTTATAAGCAAGATTTTCTAGCCATTGCCAAAGCTACGGTCATTCCAAAAATCGAATTTACCAAGGAATTTATGGCCATACTCGTAGGTATTTTAGGGACCACCATTTCCCCTTATTTGTTTTTCTGGCAAGCGTCCATGGAAGTTGAAGAAATGCAACACAAGAAACGGCATGTGATCGTGAATAAAAAGATTATATCCGAAATAAACAACGATGTCGATTTTGGAATGACCTTTTCAGGCTTTGTGATGTATTTTATCATCTTAACCACAGGAACAGTTCTTTACAATGCAGGAATTAGGCAGATTGATACGGTAGAACAAGCCGCTCAGGCTTTGAGACCACTCGCCGGTGATTTTGCTTATTTGCTTTTTGCCACTGGAGTTATAGGCACAGGCTTAATTGCCATTCCTGTTTTAAGTGGCTCATTGTCCTACATATTTGCAGAAACGTTTGGCTTGCCACAAGGCCTTGACAAAAAATTTCATGAAGCCAAAGGATTTTATGCGGTCATTGCCATTTCATTAATTTTAGGACTATCCCTCAATTATGTAGGTATTTCTCCCATTCAAGCCTTGATTTATACCGCCATTTTGTATGGAGTAACAGCACCCGTTTTAATCGCGATCATATTGCATATTTCCAACAACAAAGAAATCATGGGGGAATTTGTGAATGATCGGATGACTAATGTGTTGGGAATATTAGCCTTGATCATAATGACAACGGCATCAGGAGTGTTGTTGTGGTTGGAAGTATTTTAGAATGAGGAGAATTTATTACTTGTATTTATTTCTACTTTGTCTTTTTATTCGTTCAGGTCAATCGGATAGTTTGATCAATGGATTTTTGAAATCAGTTAGTTTTAAGGATACCGAGGATAAAGGAATTCTTGAAAATTTGGAAATAAATGAAGCTTCTGGTTTAGTGGCTTCGGAAGAACATCCCGATAGTTTATGGGTGATCAATGACTCCAATGACTTGAACCGGATATTTCTAATTGACAAATATGGAGGAGGGCGAAGTGAGTTTATTCTGAAAGGAATCAAAAATCGAGATTGGGAAGCCTTGGCTTTTTGGAAAAATACCAAAGGGAAAAATTACATTTACGTGGCGGACATTGGCGATAATGAAGGGAAATATTCGGAGTATAAAATTCATCGTTTCCAAGAACCCAAAAGCAATTCCCCTGAATTTTATTCAGGAATCATCAAAGAAATTGAAACCCTTCAATTTGAATTGCCGGGTAAATCCAGGGATATGGAAGCTATGTTTGTTGATCAATTAAATGGAGATATCTTTATTGTTTCAAAGCGGGAAGACGAAAAGCGGCTTTACCGACTGCCCAACAAAGCTTTCAAGAACAAAAAAATCGTAACTGCGGAATTTGTCATGAAATTGGATTTCTCAACTTCCAATTCAGATTTGCCCATCTTAAAAAAACTCTACTACATCACAGCCGCAGACATTTCTAGAAACAATGATGAAATCATCATCCGAAATTATTTGAACATCTATTATTGGAAAAAGAATAAATATGAGTCGGTCACTGATGCATTAGGACGCAAGCCCGTGCTCGTTCCAAGTATCCAAGAGCCACAAGGAGAAGCAATTGCCTTTTCCATGCAAAGCACAGGTTATTTTACGATTTCTGAACAATTGAACCCAAACAGTCCTGTCCATGTATATTTTACGGCTAAAAATCCAATCAAAAACGCTGTTCCGTAAACATTTGCTTCAAATATCGACCGGCATTCCCCATTGAATCTGAGGAGTTGTGTGCCTTAGCAGCGACAGACAAAACAGGTATTTCTTGGAAAATCTCTGGAGTTTTTTCTGCATCTTCTTGTATTCCACAGACCAATAAACAATCTTTTTCTGCCAATTGAGCTCTTTTAAGTACCTCAGCAACCAATTTTCCATACCAAGTTTGCGCATCAATTTTACCCTCTCCCGTAATGACAAAATCAGCTTGCGCTAATTTTTGTTCAAACTCGACAGCCTCCAAAACCATGTCTGAGCCAGATATTTTCTTCGCACCTAAAAAAAACATGGCTCCCGCGCCAAGTCCACCAGCAGCACCCGCACCCGAATTTTGAGATATAGGATGCTCGTGATCAAAAAAAGCAGCGACATTAATTAAACCTTTGTCTAAATATTTAATTGATTCGGCATCTGCCCCTTTTTGAGCAGCAAAAACATAGGCAGCGCCTTCCAATCCATGTAGGGTATTTTCCACATCTGTGGCGACTTTGAAATTAATTTGCTGGAAATCCTTCAAACGTTCGGATGGAACAATTTGGGCAAGATGCACTAAATTCTCTCCGATTGGACTCAGTTCTTCCCCTTGTTGATCCAAAAACTGAAAACCTAAAGCCGCAGCCATTCCAATACCCGCATCATTTGTGGCCGATCCACCAACGGTTAAAACGATTTCTTTTGCGCCCTTTTCCAAGGCATGAAGAATGAGCTGACCCGTACCATAACTACTTGTTTTCAAGGCATTCCGTTCAGTACTTTTCAATAAAGCCAATCCAGAGGCCCTAGACATCTCAATAAAGGCTTTTTGATCTGAGGCAATCCACAAATAATCGGCTAAAATAGGCCTAAAAAGCGGATCCAAAACAGGTAATTCAATCATTTCGCCACCTAAAGCCGATTGCAAGACTTCCAAGGTGCCTTCCCCGCCATCGGCTAAAGGCAGTTTGACTATGTCAATAGAAGAATTGCCTTGGCGAATTCCAGATTCAATGGCTTCACAAACCTGCTGAGCAGATAATGAGCCTTTGAATTTATCAGGACAAATGAGAATTCGCATATCAGAGAATTAAACGATGGCTTTGAACTTTTCTTTTTCCTGATAAATCACAAAAATGGATAAAATAGCCATGGCAATTCCAATGCTTGGTTCATGTGAAATACACAGTTCAAACAAGACAATGTTAAGAACTATTGGGGTTAAAATAAGCATAGCCAAAGCTCGACGCTTCGGAAATACGATCAAGGCTCCTCCAAGAATTTCCAACACTTTAATAACAGCCATGTAACCTGTAGCACCAAATAACTCCATGAATTTACCGGTGTTTCCTGTCAATGGAGGAGTTGGAACAAAGTTGAAAAAGAAGTTCAAGCCTCCAAAAAGAAACAGAAAAGCCAAAAGGGCACTCGGAATATGAGACAAAATTTTCATAAAACAAGGTTGAGATAAAACTCAAATTAGTTGATTTTTACAAATGAAGGCAAAAATTACACCGATATCAAAGCGCCATTAACAAGTTGGGGCAAAACTGCATATTTATCCATTTCTAAACAAAATGAAATGTCTTTTTCAATACCCAATCCCAATAGACGATTGACGTGCGAAGAATTTTTTACCGAAGTAAGTAAATCTGGACTAGCCAAATTGTAAGCTTTCCATGCCATTAAAGCAGCATCATCCGCCACCTGAAATTCACCATGAAGGCGATCAATCAGCGCTCCAGCAAAAAGAGTATCTTCTAAATTAGGTTTCCCTTTCCAACCGGCACAAACCACCAAAACATCTCCCTCCCATGCCCGCAAAGCATCAACAATTTTGGAAATATTTAAAAATGCGCCAACATAAACCAGCGAAGCAGATTTAGACCGCTCTATGGCCACCGTCCCGTTGGTCGTGGTCACACAAATTTTAGCACCTTTCACTTTATCATGCTGGTAGCTAAAAGGAGAATTATCGAAATCGAAACCGGCTGGAGTAATGCCATTTCGTTCAGCGGAGGTTAAATATCCGCGTGATCGATAAGACTCACAAACATCCAGATGTTCGACTGGAACGATTTCTTTCGCACCGTGTGCAAAGGCGGTAACCATGCAAGAAGTGGCTCTGAAAATATCCACCACCACCACTGCCAAGTTGTCCAAGTCGTATAAATGAATCAAATCTGGCGATAAACAAACATCAATTTTTCTCATGAAATAATAACAAGCTTAGATAAAAGGAAATTTAACCACTTGAGCTTTGAGTGATTTATCGCGAATTTGTATGAAAATTTCAGTTCCTACCGTGGCATTTTCAGTACTCACATAACCCATTCCAATCCCTTTCGATAAACTTGGAGATTGCGTTCCTGAAGTAACCTCCCCGATGACCGTTCCATTACCATTTTGTATGGCATAATGTTGGCGAGGAATTCCACGATCGATCATTTCAAAACCGACTAATTTCTTTTGTGGGCCTTCCGCCTTTATCTTGGCGTGCAGGTCTTTAGCGATAAAATCTTTATTGAAAGAGGTGATCCAACCTAATCCCGCTTCAATGGGAGAAGTCGTATCGTCAATATCATGACCGTATAAACAATATCCCATTTCAGTACGCAAGGTATCACGGGCGCCTAAACCAATTGGCAAAATTCCCCATTCCTCTCCTGCTTCAAAAATAGCCTTCCAAACAGCTAAAGCATTTTCGTTTTTGACATAAATCTCAAATCCACCAGCTCCTGTATAACCCGTATTTGAAATGATGACTTCATCAAAACCCGCAAATTTGTCAATTTTAAAAGTATAATAAGCCATACTTGCCAAGTCCACTTCAGTTAATTTTTGCAAGGCCAAAATAGCTTTAGGGCCTTGAACCGCGAAAAGGCTATATGCATCACTGCGATTCTGCATCTCTACCCCAAAAGTATTATGTGAAGAAATCCAGTCCCAATCTTTATCGATATTCGAGGCATTCACTACCAATAAATATGCGTGGTCTTTGATTTTGTAGACCAATAAATCGTCCACAATTCCACCTTCTGCATTGGGTAAACAGCTGTATTGAACTTTGCCATCAACCAATTTGGAGGCGTCGTTGGAACAAACATATTGAATGAGGTCCAAAGCCTTTTCACCCGTCAAAAAGAATTCACCCATATGGCTAACGTCAAAAACGCCAACACCAGACCGAACGCAAAGATGTTCTTGAATTAAATTATTGTACAACACAGGCATGTTGTAACCTGCAAATGGAACCATTTTCGCTCCTAAACCAACGTGTACATCATTGAGATGAACCTTCTTTAATTCTGTTTCTTCCATGCAATTATTCTCTGTATAAAACTTGTAAAAGTGTTTGTCCCACCGCTTTCAAGGTAGATTTGTCGATGATAGACATATTGTCCTGGTGGGTGTGGTGGTAAGCTCCAAACGTATTGGGACTCTGTGGATGGAGTTCCACAATATCAATCATTTGAATTTTGGCAATTTCATTGACGGCCACATGATCATCCGAAATTCCTGGACCATCTTGATCAATGAAATAGTTACTGTAGCCTAATTCAGAAGCAATTGACCAAACATTTCTTACGATGTTGGGTGCATATTGCATGGAGTTTCCTTCTGTTGGGAAAGTTGCGCCTTTCGCGCCAACCATATCCAACAAAATTCCATAAAAAGGCCGATAATTTTCTGGCATCAAATGCGCTGCCCAATACTGCGAACCCAAAGCCCAAGACATCCCGGTAGGGTCATCAGAACTTCCGCTATCTTCTAAATCAAATAACACAATGTCCACTCCTATATTCGGCTTGTTTTTAGCCGATGACAACAAACGTGCCAATTCCAACAGAACCCCTGGCCCACTGGCTCCATCATTCGCAGCATCAATAGGTTCGTTTTTCCTAACCGAATCTTTGTCGGCTTGAGGCCGAGCATCCCAATGTGCCGCCAATAAAATCCGCTTGACTTTTTCAGGTTGGAACTGTGCGATGATGTTGGTGCCAAAAAGTTTCTTACCAGTAAAATCATTGGCTGAAAAAGGCTGAACTTGAATGGTCCAACCATAAGATTTTAGCTTGTCAATCAAATAATTCTTGCACTTTTCTTGTGCAACAGAATTGGGAATTCGAGGTCCGAAAGCCACCTGTTTTTCAATGAAATGATAAGCAGAATCAGCGATAAAATTGGGCGTTTCAACGATTTGACTAGCTATATTTTCTTCGGTGCTTGCAGAAGTCGCAGTATTTTTATACCAATACAAAGCTCCTGAAAAAATAAAAATAACTAGTAACAATAAGGCAATTCGGGAACGATTCATATGTGCAGAACTAATTATTCAACGTCTTTTATTAAGGTACTTACAAAAGGATTCCCTTTATGTACAATGTGCATAATGTACTTTCCACCTCTGAAATTTTCAAATTTCTCCAACTTGATTTCTTCTATTTCTTCCGGATATGTAGCTTCAAACTTCACATTTCCCAGCATGTCATAAATGACTAAATACGAGGTCAATGTGGTTTTTTTAGACATTTTTATCGTTAAACGATCTTTGAAAGGATTGGGATATACGGTATAAGTAATGGGATTTACCTCTTCACGATTAATCTCTTTTCCAGATTTTTTAATACTTCTTAACAATAAATTAGGTTGTTTGAACCCTTGCCGAAGGGTAATTCCATTTTGCCTTACCGTTCCTGCTACGCTTTGTTGTCCAACTACATGGCTGTAATATTTGCCGTTAACTTGAACCGTAGCTCCTCCAGCTGAAATCGTAGAGGACTGCACGGATTGCGCCTTAAGCAAGGAATTAACCAAAGTAAGAGCAAGAATAAGTAATAATACATTTTTCATTATAATGGTTATTTTAGATTAAAAGGCAAAAATAATCAAATAATGTGGAAATTTTCATGTTTGCGAGCTGGTAATTTAGGCCCTACAAATTCAAAAAAAATCCACATTGTCCCTAATCTAAGGCTGTACCCAATGAATTAATGATTATTTCAAATCTCCATCCTTGCAATAATTGATTTTTAAGGCATCCATGGCTGGCAAATGAGCCTTTAATCGCTTTAAAAAATCATCGTAATTTCGGTTTTGTTTGCTTGACCAATTGACTTCCGCCAAAGCCAATCCGCGTGGATAGGTCATGTATTCTGCATAAGCAGGAGTGCTGATGTACTCCGTCCAAACATTGGCTTGAACTCCCACAATGTGCTTGGCCTCCTCAGCAGTCAACTCAGGCAAATCAGGCTCAAAAGAATAAGATTTAGCCAAAGGCAATAGACCCCCGATGGCCAAAGGTTGTGTTTTAGGGTCCGCTTGATAATAATCTAAATAGAAATAACTGTTTGGAGACATCACCACATCATGCCTTTGTTTAGCAGCTTCGATTCCACCTTTAGTTCCTCTCCATGACATCACCATTGCATTTGGCGACAATCCACCTTCTAAAATTTCATCCCAACCTAACAATTTTTTGCCTTTAGAGGTCACAAATTTATCAATTCTACGAATGAAATAACTCTGCAATTCATGCTCGTCTTTCAAGCCCAATTTTTTGATTAAATCTTGACAAAATCGGCTTTCTTGCCATTGCTTTTTCGGACATTCATCTCCTCCGATGTGAATGTATTGTCCTGGGAATAAGGCCATCACTTCGGTTAAGACATTTTCCAAAAAGGTAAATGTTTCTTCTCTCGGACAAAGTACATCCTCAGAAACCCCCCATTTAGTGGCCACTCGGTAAATTTTATCCGGATTGCAGCCCAATTCTGGATAGGCCGCCAAAACAGCTTGAGAATGTCCAGGCATTTCAATTTCAGGAATCACATTAATGAATTTCTGTGTGGCATATGCTACGACTTCCTTGATTTCTTCTTGGGTGTAAAATCCGCCATAAGGAGTTTTGTCATACTTTTGATCCTTGTAATGCCCGACCATTGTTTCTTTACGAATTGAACTAATTTGAGTCAACAATGGATATTTTTTAATCTCAATTCTCCATCCCTGATCCTCTGTTAAGTGCCAATGAAAAGTATTCAATTTATACACTGCCATCAAGTCCAAAAAGCGCTTGATAAAAGTAACCGGAAAATAATAACGCCCCACATCCAACATCATTCCTCGATAAGCAAATCTCGGTGCATCTTCTATTTGACAAGCCAATGCGCTTAATTCACTCGCTGATTTTTCTTTGGAAAAAATTTGTGGTGGCATCAATTGAAACAAGCTTTGCAAAGCATAAAAAGCGCCTTTGCCTGTTTTTGATTGAATTTCAATCTTTTTTGGGGAAACCAACAAACGATAACCCTCCTCTGCTAAACTAGCATTTTGAACAAAAACGATGCCTTTTGTACTTGCCTTCAGCGTTTTAGGCACCAAGTTCAATCCACTGCAAGAAGCCACTTGGTCAGCCAACATTTGAGCTACAGAAGTAATTTCGGCATCCGTACTAAGGACACTGATGGAGGTATTTTTCTGGAAAATAAACTTTCCATTCGCGGGAGTCAACTTTTCCGGCTTGGGGATGAGGTTATACCCCTCCTGTGCAAAAATCGAGAAGCTCATCATTAAGCCCAAGAAGCAAGTCATTAGTAATTTCATAGTCAATAATTTAAATTTTGTTTAACGTTTATTCAATTTTATAAAAGTAGGAAGAGAGAAGAGAGGAAGAGAGGAAGAGAGAAAACAGGAAGAGAGAAAACGGGAAGAGAAGAGAGAAAAAACTTACCTCATACCTCTTACATCATACATCTTACCTATTACCTATTACCTCTTACCTATTAACTCTTACCTCTTACCTTTTACCTATTACCTTTTACCTCTTATCCTCCTGCCAATTTGCGAACATTTTCCCAAACCTGCTCATCTACCGGAATTCCCATTTGCAAGTTTTCTAATCGCGTGCGCAAGGCCCTTTCTCCGGGATAAAGAACTTCTCCTGATTCATCTACTGTTGGGGATTTTTTTAACTGCTCAATGGTGGCAAACAAAGCGTGATCAATAAATGCTTGATCATTCATTTTCAAAGGGTCAATCGCCATAAATATTTGACTCAGTCCAACACTATTCCCCTTTCCAAATTGATCAATATCCGCAGTCGTTTTACCTTTGGAAAGTATCCCTGCCAACAAATCCAACATCATAGCCAAACCAGAACCTTTCCAATACCCTGTCGGAAGAATTCTCCGAGTTATTTCTATTTCAGAAGGATCATCTGTCAAATTTCCCTGTTGATCAAATCCGCCTGGGAAAGGCAATTTCTGCCCCTTTTGTCTGGTCACTTCCAATTTACCATAGGAATAGAGCGACATGGCCATGTCGAAAACCATGTGACCCTCTTTTCTGGGAATCGCAATAACAAAAGGATTATTTCCAATATTATTCGTCAAAGAACCCCAAGATGGCATACAAGATTCGGTATTAGTCCAACAGATGCCGATAAAACCTTTTTCCGCAGCTTGCCAGCCATAAGTGCCTCCACGCATCCAATGATTGGTGTTTTTCATGGCAACTAATCCTATGCCAAATTGGGCAGCAATTTCCGTCGCCCGATCCATCGCAAAAGAAGCATTCAAGACTCCCGGGGCTAAATTCCCGTTGTAAATTTCGATGGCCCCCAAATTTACTTCCAAACTGGGCTCTGCTTCCAATTGTATCCAGCCTTGTTGGATATAATCAATGAAGCGAGAAACCCGATTTAGGCCATGAGAATAAACCCCATCTCTACTCGATTCCGCATGAATTTTTGCACATTTGTTCGCTTTTTCAGCATTTAATCCTGCTAGTTCAAATGCTTTTTGAATGGTTTGCACCATTTCATCAAAGGGAATCCTCATCTTTTTTTATTTTTTCCGTTCAGACAAAAATGTAATCAACGACGCGAATTCTTCATAGGAAAGTTGATTCGCTAAGCCATCTGGCATCATCGATGTTTCCATTTCCTTTCTAGAACGAATATCTGCTGTACGAATACTACTTATTTGTCCGGTAATATCTCTCATGATAATTCGCTCCGCCGACTCCGCCGTTACAAATCCCATGTATTCTTTCTTATTTTTGGTGGTAATTAATACCGTAGCAAAGCCTTGAGAAATAGAGGCATTCGGTTTCAAAATTGATTCCGCAATTTGCTCTCTACTCATAATTCCACCAATTTGTCCCATAAATGGCCCTTTCAAGGTTTCTCCGCTATTTAAACTATGACACACGATACATCCTTGTTTCTCAAAGAGCGATCTCCCTAGATTCGATTTACCTTTTATCTGAGCCATGGCCAGCATGATATCTTCGATCGAAGAGTTACCAATTTGACCTTTTTTATTGCGGATACTAGCTAAATCTATTTTAGGGTCTTCGGATGTCAAATCTTCTTCAATGGTACCTAATTCAGTCAATCTCATTTGATTTTTCTCATTTAGATCTACAAAAAAGGCTTTCTCATCTTCAGATGCTTTAGCATATTGCTGTAAGATAAACGTCTTAATTTTTTCACTTTGCTCCCAATTGGTCGTTTTGTAATAAGGGCCGTGGCCATTGGGTTTGGTACTCCACCACCATTCACCTGCATAAGGCGTTTCTTTTTTATACAATCTGGCTAAGTTGCCTAATATTTGTTTTTTCAGGCTATTATTTTTTGTTTTAGCGTAGGCATTCATTAAGCCACTTACTGCTTTATTTTGATGCATATAGCGTAAAACCCAAAGTGCCAAATTGGAATTCGGCCCACCAATCGCATTGACGCATTCATTTACTGCGTTTAATTTCACAAGAGCTTGAACGGCCACGTGAGCAGGAATTATGCCCGAATTAGGTGTTGCATGTGGCCCTTCTTTGTCTTTAGGTGGTGCCACAAAACTAGAGGGAACTTTGACCTTTAATAAGGAAGCAATTGCTTCTTTTTTGCCCAAACGACCTAAGGCAATGGTGGCTGCAACACGTATCCTAGGCGAAGGATCATTGAGTGCTTGAATAAAGGGCTGTACAGGAACCAATTGACTTTTTGTTTTTCGATCGGCCAAAGCCCGAATCGCTAATTCTTTCACATTTTTATCGTTCAACAAAGACAATAATTTCAACAGCTCTTTTTCATCCACCACTTGAGCGAAGGTATAAATTCCAGCTGAACGAGCGGCTAAAGATGCGGTATTGTTGCTTGCCAATTTCCATGAAATTTCAGCAACCTCCTTTTTGTCTCTTTTGAGTAATTCTTGTTGGGCCGTTAATCTGGCAACCGCGCTGTTGGATGATAATAATTTACCTAATTCAAGAGTATTCAAACTTTGGACATTGGGAAAGGCTTGATAGGTCCAACCTTTAGGAACGGCTTTCACAACAAAACCTTTACTTGGACTACCTGAGTAACCAGCGCCATCCCATGCGGCCAGATACAAACGGCCAGATCCATCTACATCTAAATCGGTTATTTGCTTCAATTTGATAAAAGGCTCATCTTTTTGTGTATAACTTGCCCCATCTGCTTGTACTCGGTGAATGTACAAAACACTGTTTCCCCAATCAGCCATCATAGGAACTTGATTGTACTTAGCTGGCCAAGTGGGTTCGTCCATAAAAAGTGAACCCGTTCCTGAGCCACCGCCCACATCCACTAAAGCAGGCAATATTTCTTCAGTAAAATGTTTAAAAAGAAGAGGATAACCGTATTCACCAGATTGAATGTGGTGACTAAATCGAATGTTCCAGCCTCCACCATCGTTGGTATTATCTCGTGTAAAAATATTCATCAAAGGGTCAATAGCCACATCATAAATATTACGAGTCCCGTGTGTATAAACTTCCATTTCCGTTCCATCCGGTCGAACACGGACAATACCACCACCGAGCATCGTTAATTTTGTACCTGATCGGTCCACCGCATCATGAAATCCAAAATCGCCAGCGGCTATGTAAATCCAGCCATCAATTCCCATACGGATTCCATTCGTAGAATGATCCGTTCCTCTACTTTGCAAGAATTTTTTGGAACTGATGTGTTCAATCAAGGGCTTGGAAGGGCCATCGGCTAAACCATCTTTGTTTTTATCTTCAAAAACAACCAAATCCATGCCTTCTGCTATTCCAGTTTGTTTGGAAAAGACCGTGTGTAAAACAAAAAGTTGATCGCCTAGGGAAATAATACCCCGAGGATTATCCACCATAGCGAATTTGGTATGGGTATCCACGCGGCCATCATTGTTATTGTCGACTAATTTTAAGATGTACCCTTTTTCAGGTGTTTTGCCCAATGACCCAATTTGGTCAATTCCCACAAATACCTCTCCAGTCGCCGCAACGGCCAAACAAGCAGGGCTTGGACTGATATCCGCACTAACAAAGTTCTTTACTTCTAATGCATCATTGGGCCAAGCAGAGGCATTTGAAAGCGTATCAATTTTGAGGTATTGTTTGTTTCCCTGAGTGAAATGATCGGAACTCAAAAAGGAAAGTCCCCAAATAGCTAAAACAGCATAAATAAGTGCAAAGGAGATTTTTAACATCGTATAAATAGGTTAATAGGTTTCGAAATTGGTCCATCCACATGAACAATTAGAGATAATTTTCTAAATTAACACAAAATTATCATATTATTGCTTTAGTAAGCCAAGATCAGGAAAAGTGTAATAAATAGCAGATTGGTAAGTAAAAGTTCTGTTTAATACATTTATATTTGTCCTAATGCTTTTAATTGAAAACTGATTCCATGTTGAGAATTTTTAACCAACTATCAGATAAATACAAAGATTTTTATCTCCTTTTGGGATGCTCTTTGCTCCTTTTTGTAACTCGAATCATTTCATTTCGGGAATTTTCCCTTGATCCTGATGAATTAGAGTGGTTGTACGATGTAAGAAAATGCCTTATTGACCCAAGGCCTTTCGTCGGATTTGATGCTCACACTACTGGTCCTTTTGCCATCTATTTTTTGACTTTAATCAAATTAGTAACTGGATTTTCGAAATTGTATCAACTCCGCTTAGTTAGTTTTTTCTTTTTCATATTACCAAGTTTAATTTTCGTGTATTTAATGACGCGAAACGACTCCAAACTATTAGGGTCCGTAGCGTTTGTGGTGTTACTTTGTTGCCAAAATTTTCCCCAGTTTGGGCATCATTACGATGGAATTTTCTGTTATAATACAGAATATCAATTGCTTTTTTTTACAGCGATTTTGATGTGGATTTCACGAATGAAAACATCGTTTTATGGCAATCTGGCGTTTACTTTTATCTTATTTTTATTGCCATTCATAAAATTTCAAGCAATTCCCATCACACTATTTTTTGGTGGATTTTTAGGAATAAAGTTATGTCTGGACCAACGATGGAAAAATCTGTATTTGCTGTTAGGTTTTTATCTAGGATTAAATGCTATTTGGCTAGGGTATTTATACATAAATGGCTTATTTGATTCATTTTATTTCACGTACATTTCAC
>JBILRJ010000244.1:0-4889 GCA_044372695.1 Spirosomataceae bacterium | reverse complement strand
ATCCTTTTTGAGTCGGTTCCAAGTTTTTGTATTTATTCCAATTATCCTCTGGCACTTGCATCGGACTGTGTGGTGTATTCAGTGGCAGATAAAGAAAGAAGGGGGTATTCGAATGTTGATCCACAAAGTCAATGGCATGATTTGTCAGATCATCCGTAATAAAACCCTTTCCCCGAGTAACCTCACCATTGTGTTCAAGAATTGGCTGAAAATAATTTCCCCAGTGCCCAGAACAAAAACCATAAAAATCATCAAATCCCCGGGAGTTAGGATGATAAGGCGCTTGACCACCGTTGTGCCATTTTCCATAGGCAGCGGTTGAATAACCCGCTTTTTTAAAAATTTGAGCGATAGTTGTCTCGTCCAAATCCAAACGCTCTTTACCTGTAGATGTGCTTGAAACACCCCCTCTAACATGGTATCGACCAGTCAAGAACTCAGCCCTGGTAGGCGAACAAACGGGACTGACATAGAAATGCTGAAAACTTACCCCATTTTTTGCAATTTTATCGATGGAAGGTGTTGCTACAGTTAGATTTCCATTGAAACCTAAATCGCCCCAACCTTGGTCATCACTTAAAATAATGATGATGTTAGGTTTCATATTTTTTTGCGCATTTGCCTCAAAAAAGATGTTTGTCAATAAAAGGACAAGAAGAAAATGGAGTAAATTTTTCATTAGAGACTTTATCAAAATAAAAAATCTCCTTGCGGAGTGTTGAATGTCAATTTAAAATTAGAATTAATTTCAGGTTTTACAAAAGTCAAACAATTAACCTCACTCATGTGTGAGTGATTTCAATAAAAAAATTCCGTTAATCCTGCATTTCCAAAGCCTAGCAAAAAGTAGAAAAATGTTAAGAAAAAGCTAAATAAACTCATTCTTTCCAAACAATCGGAATGACCACTTCATTTTTTCGACCCCAAAATTGGAAGGGAGCATTATATCCTAAAAAGGTATAAGGCCCTGCAACCTGAATGCCTTTATCTTGGATTATTTTCAATAAAAAATCACGCCTTTCTTTAATCTTTTCATCATCCGCATAACCGCCAAAACCAATGACTGCCACATATTGCGGACTAGATTTCACGATGTGAACACTGGCATCTTTGGGTTTGGGCAAATCTGCTTCTTTGTATTTTTCTGGCATCACAAAACTCATGGTAGACCCTTTTTCACTGAGTTCCATTCGCACAGGAGCCGTCATAGAAATACTTTTACCTTGGTCATTTCTACCAAATATGTAGCCAGCTAATTTCTTAAATCCGCCTCCCGAAACTGATTTATAATCGGTACCTGTACTGTAAATCTTCGCAAAGGTAGCGGCAGGATAAAACCGTATTTCAAATTGATTATCCTTAAAAACCGTCCTATATTTTTGGTTTTCCGTTTTGAAGTTTTTACTCATCATTTGATATGATTGTATCAAAAGAAATAAAAAAACAATACTCGCAATGATGTAATATGCTTTCATCTCTAAATATTTTAAATGATTTAAGATTGACAGAAAACTAAATATAGGGTTTATCCGATGGAAACAAGCTAATTTAATAAAATGATTAACTGAAAGCTACCCGCTTCGATACCCTCTTGTGAAATATCATTCTCAAAATCTGGGTACTAATCATTTTTTGTTTATTTTTATTTTTTTAAAATCGGCCTCAACATATTAATTGTGGAGACAAAATATAAACCTCTTAAACTATATTCCATGCGAAATAATCGTAGAAAATTCATTCAAAAAGTAACTTTGGGCACCATCGGCCTAAGCTTAGGAAATATTCACAATGGCATAAGTGCCAAAAGCTATGCTCGCATCATTGGGGCGAATGACCGACTAAATGTAGCCCTCATGGGTTGTGGACGTAGAGTTAGTGCCTATTACAGTGCACTTAAAGATCAAAAGAACAATGTAGATGTCGCCTACATTTGCGATGTAATGAAAAAACAAAGAGAAAAAGTTGGCCGCGATTTACAAGGAAAGGTATCAGGAAAAGCTACTTTAGTGAATGATATCCACGATGTTTGGAACGACAAAAGCGTGGATGCCATCTTCAACGCAACTCCTGATCATTGGCATGCTCCAGGCACATGGATGGCCATGCAAGCGGGAAAACACGTATACATCGAAAAACCATGTAGCCAGAATCCAAGAGAAGGAGAATTACTCGTGGCATTTCAAAAAAAATATGGCAAGGTGGTTCAAATGGGAAACCAACAACGTTCTGCCAGAGAATCCCAAGAAATTATCAAAGAAATACACAATGGGGTAATTGGAGATGTTTATAAAGCTGTAGCCTTTTACTCCAACGATCGAGGTGAAGTCCCAATAGAAAAAAAAGCACCTATTCCAGAGGGTTTGGATTGGAATTTATGGCAAGGGCCTGCACCACACCAAGCATACACAGATAATACGTGGGATTACAACTGGCACTGGTACGGTTGGAATTGGGGAACAGGAGAAACAGGTAATAACGCAACGCATGAATTAGATGTAGCAAGATGGGCTTTGCAAGTGGAATATCCAGAATCTGTGGAAGTAGAAGCGGCAAAACGACATTTTAAAAATGATGGTTGGGTCATGTACGACACCATGGAAGCAAGCTTTCGCTTCCCTGAAAATAAAATCATTCAATGGGACGGAAAAAGTCGCTCGGGCTATAAAACCTATGGAAGCGACCGAGGAACCATCATTTACGGCAGCGAAGGATCCGTTTTTCTGAACAGAGAAGGTTATACCCTTTTTGACCGCTCAGGTAAAAAAATCAAAGACAGTAAATCCAAAGGCTCAGAAGCAGGAAATACGCTTGGCGGAGGTGGCGACATGACCGATACACACGTAGTGAATTTCTTCAACGTCATTCGAGGCACAGAAAAAAAATTAAACTCGCCAATAGAGGAAGGGGCAATCAGCCAAATGATGTGCCATTACGCCAACATTTCGTATCGAATTGGCAAGTCTTTTAAGGTAAACACTGCCGATGGACATATTTTGGACAAAGAAGCCATGAAACTTTGGGGTCGGGAATACGAAAAAGGTTGGGAGCCAAAATTATAAGATGATCATCTGAAAACCTTTCAAGCAATTTTTCGTCTTGACGATTTTTTGCTTGAAAGGTTTCAAGAGCATGACGGCAAAAACATCCATTTATTCCAAAAGATGAAAAGAAGAGCTGCCTTGGGCTATCTTTTAGCTAGCCCATTATTGACCAACATCAAATCAGTTGATAAGTTATTTGATAAATCACCCAAACGACTTAAACTAAGTTTAAATGCTTATTCGTTCAATGCCCCATTGACAAAAGGGAACATGACGATTGATGAGCTGATGGACTTTTGCGTGGAACATGGATTCGAAGGATTGGATTTAACCGGATATTATTTACCCAACTACCCCAATGTCCCTTCCGATGAATATTTGTTTCAACTAAAAAGAAAGTTGCACCAAATAGGATTGGAACTGAGTGGAACAGGCTGTCGGAACGATTTCGTTTTTGCCGATAAATCTGCGAGAGATCGAGAAATCCAACTGGTTAAAAATTGGGTGGATGTCGCAGCCAAATTAGGTGCACCTGTTCTTCGAGTTTTTGCTGGAAAGAGCGAATTACCTGGATACTCTTGGCAACAAATTTCCGAATGGGTGGTCGAATCTCTTCAAGCATGTAGCGAATACGCAGCCAAAAAAGGGGTAATTATAGGCATCCAAAATCACCACGATTTCATCAAAACGGCTGATCAGGTGATTGACATTCTTCAGCGTGTCAACAACCCTTGGTGCGGATTAATTTTAGATGTTGGCAGCTTTCGGGAAAATGAAGTTTATTCAGAAATCAAAAAAGCATTGCCATTTGCGGTTAATTGGCAACTAAAAGAGACTGTATTTTTAGGGAAAACAGAAACGCCCACAGATTTGAAAAAAATCTTTGAGATCATCAAGGAATCGAATTACCGAGGTTATATTCCCATTGAAACCCTTCGAAAAGGAGATCCGAAATTGATCATCCCTGAGTTTTTAGCGCAAATCAAACCCCATCTTTTCTGAGGAAGGGAATGAATAATTTATACAATAATTGAAAAAAATACGCCTACAAAATTTTCGCAAAGATGTAGAGAGAATGATTAGTCTTTACAAACATAAACAATGATTGATTTGCGAGTAAATAAACTAAAAAGGGCTTTCTTACGAAAGCCCTTTTTTATTAAAAAACTACTTCACCAAAGCAAAAGCATGTTCCAAATCAGCTTTAATGTCATCAATGTGCTCTATCCCCACCGACAAGCGTAATGAGGCTGGTTTTACTCCCGCTGCCAATTGCTCTTCATCCGTTAACTGCTGATGAGTCGTAGCAGATGGTTGAATAATTAAGGTTTTAGTATCACCCACATTGGCTAAATGACTTATCATTTGTAGTGAATCGACAAATTTAGTTGCGGCGTCTTTTCCTCCTTTGATTTCAAAAGATAAAACAGCCCCGAAACCTCTTTTTAAATATTTTTTGGCGACCAAATGATTTGGACTACTAGCCAAACCAGGGTACATGACCTTTTCTACCTGAGGATGATTTTCCAACCACTCGGCAATAGCCAAGGCATTTTCCACGTGGCGTTGTACCCGAAGCGATAAAGTTTCAATTCCTTGCAACAATAAAAAGGAGTTAAATGGCGATTGCGAAGAACCAAAATCACGCAAACCCTCAACGCGTGCACGAATGATGAATTGGATGTTACCAAAAGGACCTCCAATGCCAAACACCGAATTAAAAACTAGGCCATGATATCCTTCTGAAGGTTCGGTAAATTGCGAAAACTTCCCATTTCCCCAATTGTAATTCCCGCCATCGATGATGACTCCACCTACACTCGTTCCATGTCCGCCTATCCATTTTGT
>JBILRJ010000030.1:0-17972 GCA_044372695.1 Spirosomataceae bacterium | reverse complement strand
AAGCGCGGATAAATCAGAAACAGACCACGCAGCAACAGATGCTGGGGCCTGAGCCTTCTTACGAAGTGACACTTGATTTCCCGCTTCCAGAGAGACAACGTCTTGCCCTCTACTTAGTAAGACACCTGGGAGGGGCAAATGTTGCCCTCGCCTTTGGTATTTCTTTAAATTCATCACTCGAGGGCAGCGCTAAGCGCTCTTCGAGCGCTAAATTTGCCCGACTAAGCACCAGGGCCAGCAAAAATTGAACTAGCTCTAGTCCAATTAGGAGGAATGAGGTCTCTGGGGGTGGATTTGCCCATGAACCAGGGCTCAGGAGCAATTATTAACGCTGTCTCGCATTCTGACAAATACGCGCCCCACCAACCAAAAGTCGAATTTGCTATCACATAAGTATTCATTTTGCGCATGGCTTCCAAGGTTTCAGCTGGAGATAATGTTTCAGGCGCTATCTCATAATTCAAATCAAAAGAAGTTTTGAATCTAGTTATCAATTTTTTGTCATCAGAAAAAATAACAATTTTTTTGTTTTTGCTGAAATATTTCGAAACAACAATTTTTAGATAATCAATGCTTAAACTACCAAAACTTAGATTTGTAAGATAATCTCCACCTCGTAGTTGCACACTGCTCTTAATTTCATTAAAAGCAATGTGTTCATAAAAATTTTTGGCTTGAACAGATGGATTAATTAACACTATAGATTTTTTATAAGGCAAAAGTTTCTGAGCATATAGATAAGACTGAAAATATCCAATAAAAAAATAATTATTAATTGTTTCGTTGCTTGGCAAAGGACTGAAGCCATTATTTTTTGAAACAAATAATTTTGATTTATCTTTTAAGATAAGATTTAAAAGTGTTTGACATAATATAATTGAAATTCTATTCAGAAATATCTTTTTTCTAATTTTTGAATCACTAGATGAAGAGCCTAAAAATGACCAAAGAATTCTTCGTACTATAAGATTTAGCTTGTATTTCTTATATTCAATAGAAATTGGAAGTTGAAAATTCAAGATATCAGGTTTTCCATCTGCGCCTACTCTTGCATTTGCAATTAGATCCACAAAAACAATCTTTGATGGGTTCATGCTTGCTGCCGCAGAGTATTGAAAAAATTGGTTTCCAAGTCCGCCAGCCAGCAGTATGTAGACAATCATTCTGCACTTTTTTTCTGAATCGCTACTATGTAGATAGCCCTTATATAATTTTTCTTAAAATACAGAAAAGTCAGAAAATTTATTTTGAGTAGTTGCCAAAGGGATCTGGGTATATTGTCTAAAAAAATAAATCTTTTCAGAGCCGTCGTGGATAATTTGATTATAGGGATTAGTTGAGATTCTAAGTTTTTATTTGAACCTCTATACTTTAAATTAAACTCATAAATATCTATTAGTGACTTTATTCCATCGTTTACATTCCTCTGATTCTGTGTAAGTTGATTACTCAGACCGGTTTGGTAATTATAAAAAAAATGAGCAACAATTTTTGCGTTGTTTATCAACAACTCAGTTTGCGCAATAAATAGCTGATCCTCGCCCCAATGCTTTTCGCTAAATCTTAAGGTCGCTACCGTTGTTTTTGGGAATAGTATCCTCCATATTCCAGGGTTAATTGCAACATCGTAAATACTTACTGTTTTTGTATCAATCGAATTCATCTGAAATTGGCCAATTATTGGAATTTGGTTCCAGCTGTATATCTCAAGTGCATTTGATATCGCCTTAGGATTTGGATAATCATCGGCATCCCAAAAAGTGATCCATTTGCTTGAGCTAATTTCAAGGCCTGCGTTCCTCGCCGATCCAGGTGATCCGTAAATTCCAGATTTAATTCGTACCATATCTGAATTTTTTATTTCGCCAAGTGTATTTTTAAAGTTTATAACTTCCTCTTTGCTGAAACCATCTAGAATAACAATGCACCGAATATTAAACTGAGTAGCGTTCCTTATAACTTTACATATATTTAAGATAACTACAGAATTGTTCTTGATTGGGATAATTGCATCAATTGATTTATGACTTTTGTTCATTAAATTTCAACCGTTTTTATTGATCTTGTCTATAAATTTAATAACTTACATTGCGCGGCAAAATCTGGGACCTTGCTTTTCACTTCTTCAAAATTTCCAGTGGCCCCTATTTTCCCATCAGAAATATAAATTACATTATTTGCAATCTTCGCTGTTGACAGACGATGTGCGATTGCAATTATACAAATTCCATTGTCTCTAAGTTTGAAAAGTGTCTGTTGGATTAGCTCCTCAGTTTGACTATCAAGGGCGCTTGTCGCTTCATCGAGAAGTAAAATCTCCGGATTTCCTAATAAAGCACGCGCTAATCCTATTCGTTGATTTTGCCCTTGACTAAGCCTAAATCCATCCTCTCCAATTACAGTTTCTAGATTTTTAGGTAAAGATTTTACAAATTCAGCAAGTCCCACATCTTCTAGAACTTTCCATACAGAATTTGATAATTCTGGGCTAAAATCAATTTCTTCTAAAACTAGATTTTCTAGAATACTTGCTCGCAGAATAGGAACCTCTGGTGGAACATAACCTAATTTTTTTGGATTTCGATTTATAAATGTAAATGGATGCATTCCTTTAATGTAGATCTGTCCAGAAGACGCCAACCCTATTCCCATTATGCAATCAAACATCGTCGACTTACCTGCACCAGAGGGACCCACTATTACTGAAATTTCCCCGCTTTTAAACTCTGCATTAATATTGCATAAAATTTCTTTGGTTGAATCCTTGTACTCGAAATTTAAATTAATGATTTTTACCACTGGCTTATCTGATCCAAAAGAGTTCTCATTTATAGACTGAGTTATTGCTTGGTTTTGCTTTTGCACGGATTCTTCTAAACCAATTATTGCACGAACTAATGGAATTCCTCCGATTACTTGCACTTTAGATTGCTGTATCCGCATTACTGATGGAATAACTCTAAATCCAGCTGCCATATATAGCACCAGACTTGCTACTGCTTGATTGGTATCAAATCGCAAGAATTGAACTGATGCCAAAATGAATGTAGATATAATTAAAACAATTTCTAAAAGATACTTTATTGTGAATGGTAAGGCGTCCATTGCAGCACTGTTACCGCCAGACAATTTTCTTTTAGACCCAATTCGGTTTGAAATTATACTAGCCAATCCCGATGTATATATAGATCTTTGAATTTTAAGTGAATCTAAAATAAAGTTATTTCCTTCATTAACAATTTTTTCTTGAGCTTGCCCAATCTTTTGAGCTTTCACATTTATTTGTTTACTAATTATTTTTGCTGTAATGGATAAAACTAAAAATGTTGGAATTGCTACTTTATAATCTACAATAGCTAATAAAATAAATAAAAGAACAACTAAAATCAATTCTGATATATAAGTTAGAATTCCACCGAGAACCCTTACTACAACTTCAACGGATCCCGTGGTCATTAAATGTAGCAATTCCCCATGTCCTTTATGTTCAATAAACCCAACATTTGATGAGAAAATTCCTTTGGAGATTGACTCCGATAATTCCGCGGATTTTTTACCCAAGTAAGCTAAGACTTTTATATTGATTACTAATGAAAGTAAAGACTTTGCAATAAAACAGCCCAGGGCCATCAAACTAAAATAAATCATTAAATTCTTTAAGTTAGCATCTGATAAATTCAGTAAGTCAAGTATTTTTGTAGTTCTATCACCCGGGTTTGAATCATTAATACTTCTAACAGAAATTGAAGCAATTACTGCGATGAGGGCAACTCCAATTAAGTCCAATAAGTTCAAGATGATAAATCCTATTATGAGAATAACCAACTTTATTTTCTCTTTTTTAGCGAACAGTGAACCGAAATTTGCATTTAACATTATTAATAGCTTTATCATTTAGCTGATGCGTTTCATCTTATATAGCCCACAAAATCCTTTTTCAAGTACATTAAAATCTTTTGGAGTTGAATCATAAATTGGTGGATCCGTCCAAGGTATCAAAACGAATTCAACTAGTTCAAAATTTGGCAATAAATCTATAGCCCAAAGTGGGTCCAAAATTCTTTGTTCATTAAAAAAAATGGTTGACTTTCCAATAGGAAAACTAAAATAAAAAAATCCCTCCACTTTTACGCAATTTGATATATTTACTAATCCTTTTGCGTGTCCCATCGGATCCAGTGGATCGCCGTACCTTCCTAAACCGAAGTGTTCAATTGAATGCAAGCTAGATACAGATTCAAATGAATTCAGTAAATTAGTTAAAGGAGCCTGGGCGTTTCCATTTATAAAATTCAAGCCCTCAATTTTCGAAGGTTGCGTTCTTAAATCCAAAACTGAAACTTCGCGAAAACAAAGTAGGTGCGCTATGAATCCATCGACTCTGCTACCAACATCTAAATGACTGGTTGGATTACCTTGGTATATCCATTGGGCGGTTATCAAATCCTGCCAAAAGTAATGACCGCGAGATTCACCAGAATTGGAGGTTGAATCAGATAGATAAGGAGATACTTTTAAATTAAACGATCTACTAAGTAGAGAAAAACGATAGAATTGATATAGATAATTAGGAATTCTTGGGATAGAACGAACCAATTTAACTGGATCGAGGCCAAAGCCTCGAAGTAAGGTTAAAACTCTACGCACGGGGATAGTATAGAGCAATGGGTGATAATGACTCTATTCATTTATCAATAGTAACCGTGGTCAAAAATGATCCACAAGGATTCTTAATTACGGGAAACTCTCTACTAGCGCAAAAGTCCTGCAAATTTAATTGGTTAATTGTTGACGGTAGCTCTGACAACGAAATACAAAGCTCTGTAACTCAAAAGTTTAATTCAAGGTTAAACCTAAAATACATAAAACAAGAACCTGAAGGAATTTACGCGGCCATGAATGCTGGTTGGAAAAATTCATCAGGAACTCATATTTGGTTTTTGAATGCGGGCGACTATTTAACCTCTTCTAACTCTATAGATTACTTATTAGCAAACACCTCTGCTATAAATTCACTTATTGTATTCCCAACTATTCATATAAACTCAAATAGTTTAATTTATGATTTTACCTTGCCCAAAATTACAACTTTGAAAAATGGGCAATTAGTTGCTGAAATAAACCATCAAGGAGTTGTCTGCTCAAAACAACTTCTCGAAAAGTTTGGTGGGTTTAAAAATATACTCGAATATGCCGAAGATGGAAGATTCCTTGACTATGCTGTAAATAACTCTGCTTTACTAGAATTAAACAGGCCATTGGTGGCTTTTTCATTTGGCGGAGCATCCACTGTAAATTTCCGTCAAGTACTATCAGAAATTGATACTTACAGATACGAAATGAAAAAGTTACTCAAAATCATATTATTAATAAAAACAAAAATTCGAATTTTTTTGTTTACCAAGAATCTAGGTAGTTTTGTTGATTACTTTATACATGATTACTATTCCAAAAAAATTAAAAAAACAATTGAAAAAAAGAGGTTTGATTTAACAGAAATGGATTTGCTCTTTATATCCGCTAAGAAATATTAAAGATACGTAATCGTAAAATGCTTAAATTTACTAAAATAAGTGTAGTTATAGGTCAATCCTTATGATTCAATATTTTAATTTTCATTCTATTGGAATAAAAATAAAGAAAAAGTTAGAAACTATTATGCAAGTTCGAATTATTAGGGGCTCAGAATTCGCTCGAATTACTTCGGAGCTCAGAGAAATAAAAAATCGCGAATCATTTCAATTGTTGTCTAGAGTCCAAGAAGCCGACGAGGGTCTAGATGAGGATATTTTGAGAAAAATTAAAGACAGTTTGCATCTTTCAAGCGCTCAAAACTTACAAGATTTAATTGTAGGTGCCGTTGTTGGAGGCAACGGTTTCTTTGTTGAATTTGGAGCAGCTGACGGAATTGAATTGAGCAATACATTTTACTTGGAAAAATACCTTAATTGGCATGGACTTCTGATTGAGCCGGACAAATATTGGAAAACAGACTTAAAGCGGAACCGAAAATGTCAATTGGATTATAGGGCAGTTGTCCCATCTAGTGGATCCAGAAAAAAATTTGCATTTACTTCAAATACAAGCCCATTACATTCAAAATTAGCGGATGATGGTCATGTTCAAGTTGGTATACAGAGAGTTCATAAAGTTATTGGAGCAAGTTTGGAAGAGATACTAAAATCTCGCAATGCACCAAAAGAGATCGACCTTATTTCGATGGATGTGGAGGGTTCAGAGCTAGCAATCTTGGATAGTTTTAACTTTAAAACCTTTAAAGTTAAATTTTGGATTATTGAACACAATTTTCGTATTTTAGAAATGGAAAAAATAAAGAAATTAATGTTTTCTAATGGGTATAAACTGCTTCTAGAGAAATTTTCTGGCCAGGATTTTTATTTTATCAAAGCAAATTACAATAAAATTCAATAAAGATCTGCATTTAATCCCTATTTGATTTCTAAGATTTCTAAATGTCAAACGAGATATCATGCTTTGAATTAATCTGTAATCTGTATTTGTGTTCTTATTAAAAAATATCGCTTCGTGAGAAAAGGTCGATGGTGCGCTAGCGTATACGGTGTCTGCATCTACAATTAGTAAAAATTCAATAATTGAATTTTTCAGTCCCTCTATGGAATATCTATTAGGGTTTGAATTATTTATTATAAAAGTATTTGGAGAGAATGCTTGCAGCTTTTTAAGAACTTCAGTTTTTTTGATAAGATCATCCGATAGAATGCAAATTGGTAAATTTTTGGAATTTTTCTTCATATAATGTATTACCTCACCTACCTTTGCAGATTCATGAGTTTTGTCACTGTAGCGCAAATGCAAAACACTATAGGCGCCTGGAATCTTTTTTTGAATCAATTTGCACTCTCGGACAATTCGGTCAGCAAAAGTTATCTCGCTAAAATTTTCTCTGATTTCGTTTGGATTGAAATCATCAGAATTTAAGTCAAAGAATCCGCCAGCAACGACTATTAAATTTTCATATCTGTCCTTTAATTCA
The DNA here is from genome assembly GCA_044372695.1 of Spirosomataceae bacterium. Classification (GTDB taxonomy): domain Bacteria; phylum Bacteroidota; class Bacteroidia; order Cytophagales; family Spirosomataceae; genus Aquirufa. The sequence continues at coordinate 10,957 of JBILRJ010000030.1, read as the reverse complement.
TCTCGTAAATAGGATCTGATGAAATACTGTTCACCTTTCTTCCCTCCTTTAAGGAGTAGTTGATTATTTTCTGGAAATTCTGTCCAGCCAATTTTGTTTTTAACATATGGATTAATTGGGACGTCAACAAAGTGAAATTTCTTTCGTGTTTCTGTTGAAAATATTTCATGTGAGCTCAAGGGGAACATCTCATCTACTGTCCAATATATCTTCAGTGCTAAATTCATCTTTTTGGCAGAATTAATGCCAGAAGCAATAACTTGTATTCTATTTCCAAATCCATTTACTGGATAAACTTCAATTTGCTTCACCAATACCTCAATACTATTTCTAGATGTTAGCTAAAGAGATGAATCATACTATGCTTTAGTTTTCAAAGATGTTCAATCAACTAAGGTCACTTTAAATATAATTCTTGTATTGCTACTAGGTATGCTTGATATTTCTAAGTGATTCTATATTGGCATATCTCGGGAACTTCTATGGCCTAATTCTTGCTTAGATTTATAGTCGTTATTATTTACTGAGCTCAATACTTCAGCCTAAATGATTACTGCAATCAAACTAATTCGTAATATTAAACCTTTAACGTAAAGGTTCTTTTACGCAGATTCACTATTTGAGATCAAGTATCGCATTGTTGAACACCATCACAATTTTTTTGCCTCTACATAAAGGCTTTCTGGTTGTCGTGCGATCTGATCTATAAGTAGTGTTTCTGTTCCTTTCATGAAACTCAATTTACACATACTGCTAAAACCAATTTCCTTAAGTAAAGGCTCCATAATTTCATAATTATAAACACTCTTGTGTCCCCAATCTTGAGTTAAACTATAAATAGTTTCCGCAGCACTGTGCAAATGAGAAAAATATGATATCGGAGTTTTAAGGTGGCTCAAATATATATCCAGATCTGGCACTATTATCCTTAAAGTGCCCCCTGGTTTCAACACCCGATAAATATCATCTAGTAAATTGAAAGCATTTTCCGGGCTAAAGTGTTCGAGAGTGTGTTCAATAAAAACACCGTCGTAACTAGAATTCTCGAAAGGTAACCTTCGTCTTAGGTCAATTGATAATATTTTACTTTTCTTGAATCTCAATCTGGGCGCATCTACATTGTCAAACCCAATTTTAGGATTTTCTCCACAACCTAAATTTAGAAACCTATTTTTAGGTTTATATCTCCTATTGCGTTGGATAAATACTCTAATAATGTAAGCTTTTAATTCAAAAATTAATTCATCTGTAAGTTTTGTGTTTGCGTTTGCGTTTGCTGATCTAAAGAATTTTACTCGGTTATCCATAGATACATTATACTTTAATTACCTTTATTTCTGGTAAAACACTTGAATCACCATATTAACTGGTTTATACACTTTTGTTGACTTTTATTCGATTTTCATTTCGCTTTCAGGTCACTTTATTGAAGTAATGTTTCGTATAAATCCAAGTATTTTCTTCCTACGTATTCATATGAAAAATTCTTTTGGACGAAATTGGTGGACAAAATCTTCATTTTATTTATTTGACTTTCATGCGAAACAAGATCGAAAATCTTTTCGCAAATTTCTTCCTGATTCTCATCAGTAATAAAGCCAGTTATCTCTGGTATGAAACACTCAGGCACTCCACCTTTTCTTAAACCTATAACTACATTGCCTGCTGCTTGAGCCTCTAATACCAAGCTTGGTAAATTATCTGCTAAAGATGTGTAAATAAAAATATCTGAGGATTTAAGGAATATTGCTAGTTCTTCAGGGCTACTCCCCTGCGGGAGACAAATCTGTTCATACCTATGTAATTCTTCGAATTCATCGCCAATTATTTGAATTCCTATTTTAATCGAAGGGTACTTATTTAGAAACGTCAGCAAAGCCATCGCAGATAATCTGCTGTTTTTTGCTCCTGCATAATTCTTGCCCAACAAAGTAACTACAGGAACCTTGCTTCTCTCATGTGTGTGGTCTTTCATGAAATGTTCAGGAATAGGATTCGGTATTCTCTCTACACTAGCCAGGTTACCAAGACTTGATTTCTTGAATTCTTTCATGATCCAATTACTAGGTGCAACAAAAACTAAATTACGAGAGTTTAAAATTAAATCTCTTTTTTCTTTTAAAATATACTTTGGAATAGATTGAAGTATTTTAGGAACCTGAGGACACTCGCCACAAGATTTCGTAAAGTTTTTGCAATCTAATGAATAGTGACACACACCCGTAAAAGGATTACTATCATGAAGAGTCCAAACAATATTTTTATTTTTTAATAAGTAAGATAGTTCGAAATTAGCTTTACCTGGCACCCAATGTAAATTCCAAATATCTGTTTCTTTGTACGTTTTCATAAGTGTTTTATACCAAGACGAATTTCCAAACCCTCTAAATGTAGATACACCAAAAGGATTAGAGGTTAATTGTTGTATTTCATAATCAAGTTTTGGAAAAAGTCGATTTTTTATTTTAAGTCCGTTGAGGTGGCTATCTATTTCACACTTTATTTCTGAAGGCGCACCTAAAGTTTGAATTGCTTTTTGGATTCTACACGCTGCATTCCAAGCACCTCCATATCCAATCTGGCTTAGGTGTATTGAACTGGGGCTTTTCACGGTAGAAATCTATAGTAGTAGGGGACAATAGAGTAATTAAAGTAGAATAAACAAATGATGCCGGTACTGTTATTTGCTTATTTGAACTACGAAGGTACAAAGAATCGAATAACCGAGCTCAACAATAATGGATTTAAAGAGATATATGTTTTTCTTGACGGATACACCCAAACTGCGGATAAATATGAAGTAGACCAGCGATCAAATCTAGTTAACTTTTTGAACGATTGTAAAACAGAGGGAAAGATTCTGCGTCTGAACCAATCTCGAGAAAACCTAGGGGTAGGCAACGCGGTGCCATACGCACTGGATTGGTTTTTCTCTAACTTTGAAATCGGATTAATCCTCGAAGATGATTGTAGATTAATAGAATTCTCTAAAGAAAAAATCGATGTTTTTAAGAAAGTTTTATCAAATCACCCAAATTCCGTAATATGTCTTTCTACTCCCAAGTTGATTAATAATCAAAGCCACAACATGTATGAGATGGAACTTTTTGAAACATCTTTCTTTTCAAGTTGGGGGTGGATTTGTGATCGGGCTACATGGCAAATTAATCGAGTGCGAAATATTTCACTTCTTGAAGTAGCAGGTGCGGTTTTTAAAACAAAGAATATTTCTGCATGGCGAAAAGTTCTGCTACTTGCAAGTTGGTCGGATATATGGCGAAAGCTTAGAAAAAACCAAAGTAAACTTTGGGCATTTAGGTTTACCGTGATCTTGATCTTGAGCCAAACAAAAATTCTTTTCCCCAAATTTAAAGCGATTCAACACGAACCTTCGAGTTCTGGAACAAACATTCGATTCCAACCAGCGTGGGATCAAGCGATTGAAAAGGATTTTAATCACCAATTACTTGGGGATAAGTTCAATGTTTATCCGAGTTTAGAATTAGCTGACTATCAAGCCATGCACACTCATGGTGCAAGTATATTTTCTTTATCAAGAAGAAGTATGTACGCATTAGCTAAATTCATTCGGATCAAGTAATTTCTTCGCTTCCTAAATTAAGAAATCTCGCGTTGCTACTATATCCAAATTTCCACTTGAAAGTATTTTTCTTTCTGATAAATTGTTCCCTTCAAAATCAAATAAATTATATCCTTTTATAGATAGTAAATCGAATAATTCTCGGCTTTCAACTAAATCCTTTTGTGTTGACTGTATGTGTTCAAATACAATGGTTTTGACTTTTTCGGGATTGAGAAATTCACCTAATCCTAAAAATACAGAAAGCTCGTGACCCTCTACATCTACTTTCAAAAATTCTAATTCTGTTATGTTGTTAGTCTTGAGATACTCGTCGAGACGAATTGTCTTCACCAATTCTTTCCATTTTAGATTTCGTCTTTTAACTAGACTCGAATGGCCATGGTAATGATTTTTAAACATTTGTGACGTTCCAGTTTTATTTGAACATGCAATTTTTTCAATAATTACATTGTTGAGATTGTTCAATTCGACGTTCTTGCGCAAAGAGTTAAAAGTAGAATTGCTAGGCTCAAAAGCAATCACTGTATCAAATTTCTTTGATAATAAATAAGTTACGCCGCCCAAATTTGCACCAACGTCGATTGCAATCCCAGTTTTCTCAAGATTACCTGAAAGAAATTTACGCAATTCGTGAAAATCAAAAAAATATCCATTGCTTTTCCTAGAATAGTACAAATCATGATGTGTTAAAGTATGTACAAAAAATTGTGAGTTATCAATGAAAACAATCTGATTTTTATAGCGCTGGATTAGCTTCAATGTAATATAAGGATGGAATTTTATGATTGATTGAATTAAAACGAAACAATACCATTTAATTTTTTGTTTCATTCTCTTATGCAACATAATTACTTTCGATATGACTTAATGGGATCAGTGTCAGATAAATGCCATAATTCTGTAATCCTTTACTGTAACTATTTTTTACCATTCTGAGAAGAAATCGACCAAGAATATTTGAGTGTTGACTCTGGGCAATTTTCATAAATATCTTGTACCTACGTAATCTTAGCTTTTCGATTGCCAGTTTAGTCCTTGTAAGGACTTTATCAATTTTAGGTATATAAATTAAAGTTGTGAGTAAGTTCAAGTTGACATTTCCACTATTGATTTCTGAGAAATTTAAAGTATTGTAAAATGATCCTGGTTTTCCTAAATGAGAATCACCAAGCCCTATGTTTTCTAAATAATTTTTCTGCCATTTTCGGTTTAATCGGAGATTGTCATCAATGCATAGCATATTTATGCCAATATTCTCATCTAAAAATGGAGAAGCGCATTTTAAGCCATACCAGGTTGGAACTTCAACTAAGTATCTTAAGAGCATGTTCTTATTTTGAATAGTTAACAAATCCAAAGCACGTTTATTTCCAAGAATTGCTTTATATTGTGCGAATTCACTACCCAAAAAACTATGGACATTAGATTTTTCAGATTCTGTAAAGCAGGAGTCCGTAAGCAATTTTGCATTCATGCCTCTGGAAAGATCCAACTTTAGAATGTCTATGGGTGATTCGATCCGATTATTTTGAAGACTACCTGCTAATAGGTCCCCAATAATGCCACTTATGACATTCGATCCTTTGGGAACTCTTGCAGCTACTTTTGAGTAGAATTGCATTTGGTACATGCCGTGAGCATGAGTTGAAGCTCCCCATTTATTTAACCAACTTTCAGTATAAGTTGAGAAGTCTTTTAACTCTATGTGACTCCAAGCGAAATCCAGTTTGCGACTAAGGGATTCAGCTATTTTTACTTCGTTTGATACGGATTGGTTGAGTGATTGACCATATGTAAACGCCTCTATTCTTGACTTGTCATTGATAAATGAAATTAGTAACCGACTATCAAGCCCTCCGCTTAACGGTACGATTATTTTGCCTGATGTGGATTCTTCAAATTGATTCACCCATTCTTGGATTAATTTAAGTACATTTTCAGGGGGTACGTTGGGGCGATTGGCAAGTTTTCTAAGATAATTTAAATTTTCGTCGGTTATATTTTTATCTTCGATTGATTGATTTGGCCTTAAATAAGATATCCCTTGGTAAGGGGTTTTCCCATAAATACAATATCCTGCGCTCAGGTATAAATAAAGACCAGTTTTGTCTATTGGCTTAGGCTTAGTTAGCTTGAGATGGCTGCCTATAATTTCAAAAGATTGCTCGTCATAAAAGACGGGCGAAGTGCCACACCAATTATTTGAGATCAATTTAGTTCCATGATCTTGAAAAAAGCTCAATGTGTAATGCTTCCATTTGTGAATGATTGCTACGCATAATTTCTTTCTTTCTATTTTTAAAATATCGATACATTGCATTGTGCGATTCACAGTCTCTTACGTGCGACTTCAATTCAGTGATTGATTCTGCATATCTGTTATGGCCAGCATTCTTTATCACAGACAATGAACTGAACCAGAAATTCCGGAACCAATAAGATATAGGAAAAACGGGAAAAATTTTAGAATAAAATTCTGTCACAATCTTTCGAGCATACATATCCTGATATTCAAGTAAGAGCTTATCTGATATCAAAATTTTATTTATGACGTTAAAGTAATCACTGGCTATGGTTGGTGAAATTTCTTTTTTCTCGATTGTCAACCGAGCAGAATCAAATTTTTGAATAGTAGTAAAAAACTTACTAGCAAGAATATTTTCAGTATTTAAACTGACAGAGAGGGAATATTTTCCTAATTTATCATGACTAATTAGCGATGAATCGGTTGCAAAATTACCTAATCCGTAGCAGATTAGCCCCGATTTCCAGTATTCCCATCCTTGTGGAACGTGTGCATGATGCCCCCAAACAACATCAGCTCCTGCATTTATATAACTTCTAAGGAGATCTCGCCGCGCAAAGGATGGTAGCAAGGACTTTTCATCTCCACCATGACTGGAAACGATCACGAAGTCGCCGGTATCGCGTGCCTGTTTAATCAGATGAAATGTTCGTTCCGAAATGGCAGTATATCCCTCGTTGCTATAAGTTGCATAGCCATATTGACGTTCAGCATTCGCTATAACTGATACATACTTTCCGTCTGCTATTTCTATTCTAACTACGTCGGCACTATGGAATGAATAATCAGTACCGACAAAATAATTACGCTCTTTGCCAAACTTCTCTAAAGTTTTCTCCACGCCAATTGACCCATAATCCATTATATGATTATTTGCCAAAGACAAAACACTCGTGGCAGAAAATCTTGGCACGGTACTTGAGCAAAGATATGGCCCAACCTTGAATATTTTGTTTAATTCTAAATTGAAATCCGAATCCAAGATTGGTCCTTCAATGTTAATTAAAGCGAAATCGCTTTTGAATCGGACTTCCACGTCAAGTTGACCCGGACACCAATCGCCATAAAGTTCAATGATCATAAGAATTTGCTCTGCCAAATTGCAAAAGTTGTTGCCTGCCAAATACTTTTGATTTCATCTGCCGATAAATCTGAGTTTCTGTTTGCCAAAAGTTTAATCAGGTTTTTGCTATTTATACCTTCCGCATTTGCGTAGAGATCTCTCATCTCTTGCGATAAAAGATATTTTCGAGTTGCATTAGAGTTAAAGATTCTATGAAGCGGAGATCCGAATCCTCTTTTAACACTTTGAGTACGAATATGTTTAGGGATGAAATCAGTTAGGCCATCGCGAATCATTGGTTTTGTGTATCTGTCCGATATAAGTTGCGAATCAGGTACAGACATTCCAAACTCGAATAGTCTGTAATCCAAAAAAGGAGCCCTGGATTCAATTCCATGGGCCATGCTTGCGCGATCAAAAACTCTCAATACTTGCGGCAATGTTTTGGAGAAAACGTGATTATGAATTATAGATTTGAAGCTTTTTCTAGAAAATTGCGGATTATCCACGCGTTCTAAACTTTGGATTCGATAAATGCTATCAAGTATTACATCACTGTAGTTGGGATAAGTCCTCTCTTTAGTCTTGTACCCTAATCTTCCTAAATTTGCGTTTAGATATCCACGGAGAAAATAGGATAGTAATTTAAACTTCGAACTGATTTGATTTTCACCCATTTCTGGATTGGAGCCCAAATTGGCCATGTTTAATAAGCTAAATGTTTTGGTTGGCTGAAAGTAAATTGGTTTTTTAAATAAAAACTCTGAAACCATTCCTGGATAACCACCATACATTTCATCAGCACCATGACCTTCAAGAATTACTTTAATGCCAAATTCTCGTAATTTCGAGTAGTAAAAATCGTAAGCTAAAATTGAAGAATTCCAACCTATGCCTTCTTGTGACCAAACTACGTCCTTAATTCTAGATAGCAAATTTTCTGGGTTTGCCAAAATTACAGTGAGCTCATTATCAAATATTTTACAGGTTTCAGCGGCCAATGGTGATTCATCTAGGTCGCCACCTTGATATGCTAAATTAAAAATTCCTGATGGTGTTGACCCGAAGTAAGCATTTGACGCTGCACAACCAAAAACAGCGGTCGAATCCAAACCTCCGCTTAGAGAAAATCCATAATTTACATCTGATGGAATTCTAATTTTGACCGCATCCTCAAAAATGTTCCTAAATTTCTCAAGATTTTCTATTCGATTTGTGTTCAACGGAGATGTCTCTAATTGCCACCATTTTTTAGTAGTTATTGTTAAGTTTCTATCAATTTGTACAAAACACCCTCCAGGCACCTGAAAAACTTCGTTTAAGGAAGTTGTTGACCCATCATCTGAATGGTTTTTACTCATTGCTCCAGCAAAGTATTGGATATTCATGGTTCGATGAGGTATCAGTGGCAGCAGTCCTTTTATCTCGGAGCTAAAACCAATTCTCTCCGAATTGCCAGAATAATAAAGTGGTTTAACGCCGAAACGGTCCCTTGAAAGAATTAGATTGCCTGAGGCAGAATCGTGGATTGCAATTGCCCACATTCCATTGAACTTTTTGAAGCACTCGGTTCCCCATGTTAAAAACGATTGGAGTACGACTTCCGTATCAGAATCTGATTTGAACATGTTTCCTGTTAATTCCAGTTCGCTTCGTAATTCTCTGTAATTATAGATTTCTCCATTGAAAACGAGTGTATGGTCCTTGATTGTCATTGGTTGATTTTGAGTAGTGGATAAGTCAACTATCGCTAGACGCGCATTCCCAAACGCAATTTTATCTGAAACCCAAACGCCCATTGCATCTGGTCCTCTATGAACTATTTCTTCAAGCATTGAGAAAACCAGGCCTTTGAGGTCGCTTGAACTAGATTGGATTACGCCCGTAATTCCACACATTATTATCTAATGGGTTTTTCAGCAATGGCAATCAATTGAATGCTACTAGATTTATAAAATCCATAAATGTATGAAATATAATGAAATAATTTCCAATTTATGTTGGCAATACTTTCATAGCCAGGAGGCCATTTATGGAAAAGTCGTTTGACGCTAATAACTTTAAACCCTGTCAATGTTAATAGATTTCCTAAGTTGATTGGGGCAAACGTGACAATATGCTTATTGATATCCTCAGGTACATACTTTATGCGATGGGATTCACTTGGAACCACAATTATCGCTTTTCCGCCCGGCTTTAGCATTTGAAAACATTCCTTCAGAGCATTTGCTGGATTATCGATGTGCTCCAATGCATGATTTGAAATCACCACATCAAAGCTTTCTGCTCCAAATCGCTGGGAAATTTCTTTAAGATTTTTGAATATTGTTACCCCGTTTGGGGATTGAATTACAGGATTTATTTCAATTCCAGCTTTAACTTCACAATTTAGAGCCTGTAATAGAAAACCCCCGCCGCAACCATAATCAAGAACCTTATCGGAGGGCCCTATATATCTTTCAAATTTAAAAAGATTTGCCTTTCCGCCAAATTTACCTACTTTGCTTTGCCACGAAAAGTAATCTTCTTGGTATTGATTCGAAATGTTATCCACACAAATATCATACCAAAGAGTCATTAATTGACTGTATCCGGTTATGGTCCTGTTTTCATTTTCTGCTTAAGAATTCTGTTAATATCCAACTTGTTGTAAACAAGTGTTGTAATGATAAGAATTAAACAATCCCCGTTTATCTTTAGCCAATTCACCAATTGCTCACTTAAATCTTAACACTTGCCTGAATTGTTCATAATCAGCGAGAGAAATGAACAGTTCTTTTGGAATTTATAAAACGATGCTAATTTTAAGATTCTTTGCTGTCAAATATGGACTAAAATCTTATAATTAAGTGGGCCCTGTCGGGATCGAACCGACGACCCACGGATTAAAAGTCCGTTGCTCTACCGACTGAGCTAAAGGCCCCAAATTAATGCCTATTTCATAGGCGAAGAACGCAAAGTGTAATGCCAAAATTCCAAACACATTACCGTGCGGCCGCTTTGGTTAATCTGTCTCTTATCGCCTCCGCAAGTCCTGGCCCTTCTGGGACAAGAACTGCCACTTTTGCCAATCCTTGATGATCAGCAGATCTAAGTGCCGAATAAAGATCTCTTGCATATTGCTCCAAAGAGATAGGAGATGCCAATCTAATCGCACCTACTGGAGTTTGAAATTTTGACAATGCTAAAAACCCTTCGCCGGGTTCTGCAATTGAATTTAAGGCAATTAATGCTTTAGGCGCATAGTGAGAATCCATCAACCCGGGCACTTTAATTTCTAATCTTCCATCATTATTTTCTGTTTTTTTCTCTAGAGTTTTTTCGATCATTCCTTCAGTTATTGCCCCTGGGCGAAGCACTCTTGGTGTTGATCCGGTGCAATCTATAATCGTTGACTCAATCCCAACTAAGCATTGCCCGCCATCCAATACCAAGTCATCTAAATCCAGATACTCGCCAAGCTCTTCATCTACAGCCTCAGCAGCGGTCGGAGATACAGCACCAAACCTATTGGCGCTCGGGGCCGCGACTCCTTGGCCACCTAACTCTTCAAATTTGTTTAATAGAGCTAGTGCAATCGGCTGGGCCGGAACCCTTAATCCAACATTGTTCTGACCGCCAGTTATATAATCTTTAGCTAAATCTGTTCTTGGCAATATCAAAGTCATTGGACCTGGCCAGAACTCTCTTGCTAGTTTAATTGCATAATCTGGAATATCTGCTGCCCACTGATCTAATTTATTTATAGAAGAGATGTGCACTATTAAAGGATGATCAGATGGCCTGCCTTTAACTGAATAAATTCTCGAAACAGCTTTTTCGTTTGTTGCGTCGGCACCCAGTCCATAAACAGTCTCCGTTGGAAATGCGACCAAGTGGCCATTAATCAATGCTTGTGCTGCATTTAAAATTGTGTCAGCGGTGCATTTTGAAATGAATTCCATGCGTAAATCATCCCATTTAACTGGTTTTGATCTGATCCTTA
>JBILRJ010000243.1:0-4907 GCA_044372695.1 Spirosomataceae bacterium | reverse complement strand
CGATCAAAGGAATTTCAAATTGAGCTTGGAAGTTTTTCAATTGAATGGATACGGCGGGCTGAGTTAAATTAAGCTCGTCTGCGGCTCTTGTGATGCTCTTCGATTGCACCACTTTGAGGTAAATTTTCAGTTGGTTCAACGTATAGTTCATAAATTGTTTTTATTAATTTCATTATAAACTTAAATAAAAATTATTGAAATGGTATATTTTACTTTGTAATTATTATTCAGTCCGCCTAAATGTTAAAACAATTAGTACTCATTTTTCAACTTAGTTTAATACCATTGGGGCTATACATTGTGTACCAAGAAACCGATCCCATTCTAGAGAAAGGCTATTTGTGCGCATTGATATTGTTGGTATTGAATTTAATGAAGTATTTAGCAAAAAATTTTAATGCAAAGTAAAGGATGGTTAATTTTGAATTGCTCATTTTTAATTTAACCAATCCCACGCTTTTATTTTTTATTTTAGGAGTCTTCGCTAAATATCTGAAAAGTGATTTAGAAATTCCTGCTGCCTCCAAAGGCTTCATTTCCTTGTATCTTTTGTTTTCCATTGGATTCAACGGAGGTGCTGAATTGGCGGTAACAGGAATTTCTTCCCAAGTTTTGTTGAGCATGGCTTTTGGGTTTTTATTGGCTTTCATCATCCCCATCTATGCATTTTTCATTCTGAAAATCAAGTTAAATTCCTCGGATGCCGGCGCCACAGCCTCCGCTTACGGATCCGTTAGTGCTGTTACTTTTGTAACCGCCATTGCCTTTTTGGAAATGAACCATTTGAAGGTTGGTGGGGAAATGGTTGCAGTGATGGCTTTCATGGAATTTCCTGCCATTGTAATGGGAGTCGTTTTAATGAACATGTTCCCAGACAGTTCAATGGAAAAAACAGCTAGTCAAGGCAAATGGCAAACAGCTTTGAAACATTCCTTGACCAACGGAAGTGTGCTCATGATTTTAGGTAGTTTACTCATAGGTTTCATCTCCGACTCCGGTCAGTCCGTTGGAATCAAACACTTTACTTCAGACATTTTCAAAGGTTTTTTGGCCTTGTTTTTATTGGACATGGGCATGGTGGCCGCGAGTCGTTTTTCTGCCTTTAAAAAGCAAGGTGCATTTTTAATCATTTTTGCTATTTTAATGCCTTTTTTCAATGGTTGTGTGGTGGCTTATCTGAGCCAGTTCATTACGACGCATGAAGGTGATCGATTGGTTTTTGCTGTGTTAGCGGCTAGCGCTTCATACATTGCTGTCCCCGCTGCCATGCGCATTGTGGCACCCAAAGCCAATCCAGGCATTTACATTCCCATGGCTTTGGGGGTTACCTTCCCTTTTAATATTACGATAGGTATGCCACTTTTTATTCAGATTATACATGTGTAATGCTGTTTTTTCAGGAAGAAAAATTGTCATTGCTACCAAGCATCAAAAAGAGGTGGCGATTGCTCCGATTCTCAAGCAAGATTTAGGGCTGGAATCTTTTGTTTTCAGCGATTTCGATACAGACACTTTAGGCACCTTTACTGGCGAAGTGGAAAGAACCCTTTCGCCCTTGGAGGCTGCCCGAAAAAAGTGCCATTGGGCCATGGATCGTTATGGTTTTGACTTGGCGATTGCCTCAGAAGGTTCTTTTGGCCCACATCCTAGTTTCCCATTTGTTCCTGCAAATGAAGAATTATTATTGATGGTGGATCGGAAAAATGACTTAGAAATAGCTGTAAAAGTCCTTGATACAGATACTAATTACGCCCATTTAGCATATACGCTAGATTGCGATTTGGCTCAATTTTTGGAAAAAGTCCAATTCCCTTCCCATAGCTTGATATTAAGAAAATCGGTCAATGATTTTTCTCTTGTTCATAAATACGTATTTTCGTTGGATTTTTTGCATTCCACCTTGAACCATATGATGGAAACCTATGGGAGCTGCTATATGGAAACGGACATGCGAGCGATGCACAATCCAAGCAGAATGAAAGTAATCGCTCAGTTAACAGCGAAATTGGTAGAAAAAATTCAGCAGGTTTGTCCCAAATGTCAAACTCCTGGATTTTCTGTAACAGAACTGATTAGAGGTTTGCCTTGTGAGAATTGCGGATTACCGACAAAATCCATCAAAGCGCTTCATTATTCTTGCCAAAAATGCCATTACCTGAAAATTGAATCTAATACGGAAGCCAAAGTGTGCGAAGATCCCATGTATTGCGATTTTTGTAATCCTTAAGAAAAAAAATAGATGATAACAACAGATTTAACGATCATAATTTCATGCTTAAATAGAGGGGAATTGGTGGGAATTCCTACCGAAACCGTGTATGGTTTAGCTGCCAACATTTACAATGAAAATGCTTTATCACGTATTTTTGAAACAAAAAAACGACCTAGCAACAATCCTTTGATTGTCCATGTTTCATCCATTGAGGAGGCAAAATCTTTGGTCATTGCATTTCCTCCCAAAGCAGAAATTCTTGCCAAACACTTCTGGCCAGGATCTTTGACCCTGATTTTGCCCAAAAACGATCAGATAAGTCCCATCATTTCTGCCCATCAAGATACCGTAGCCATTAGGGTACCTAATCACGCTAGCACATTGGAATTATTGAGTCAATTGGATTTCCCTCTCGCAGCACCCAGTGCCAATCCATATAATCGGATTAGTCCAACTTCCGCTGCCCATGTAGAGGGATATTTTCCAAGTATTTATACATTGGATGGCGGGCCATGCGAGTCGGGATTGGAATCCACCATTGTTGGTTTTGAAGGAGAGGAAGTCATCTTATTGCGCCATGGAGCAATCTCCATCGAAGAGCTAGAGGCTGTGGTAGGTAAAATTGGCAATAAAACGGGTGAAGAAGGTCGGCCGATAAGCCCTGGGCTGCATAAAAAACATTATTCACCTACTTGCGATCTCATTGTAAGTACCGAACCGCTATTTTTATTAAGTGCCATTCAGCATAAAAAAGTTGCCATTTTGTGGTTCCAAGAGGTAAAAATTTGGAGCGAGAAAGTCGACGTAAATTTAATCTTATCTCCCGAAGGCAATTTGGAGGAGGCGGCCCAACACCTTTTCTCCTATTTGCATCAGCTCGAAAAAAGTGGGGTGGATTTGATCATCGCAGAACGCTTACCCGACATAGGACTGGGCAGGACCTTGAACGATCGTTTAGACAGAGCGGCATCCAAAGGCTAAACAGCAATAGCCAGGTGAAAATCACCGGCTATTGTCAACCTTTATTTATCATTCTTTAAACCTAAATCTGGAGCAATTATTTTTTCTTTGTTGTTATTTCAACGACACCATTGGCTCCGCTTTCAGGATATTTAGCCAAGGCGTTTTCCCCTTTTAACACATGGACAGATTCAATGTCTTGTGGAAAAATATCATTCAAATCACCTTTGCTAATCACGCCATCAATAACAATCAGCGGACTTGTTTTGGGGAATCCAGTTGCTTTAACAAGCTTTACTTCTGAATTGCTATTTGCCGTGCCGTTCAACTTTTTGGCATTCAAAGTAAGCTCTTCTCCGTTTTTACTTCGTTTGATGATCACTTTAGTTGTGTCCAAGAAAGCAACTTTTATGTCATTGAAATTACCATTTTTAATTCGGAAGACTTGATTTTCAGCTGTTTTTTTTGCCTTCTTTGCTGACGGGGGAGTTGGTACCCGAGGGGGAGATGGCGGCGGGGGAGGTGGCATATCTTTAGTAGCAACTGAGAATACTTTTTTCCCCGTTACAGGATCTGAAAAAGTCGTAGAGTCAGGTCGCATATTTATTTTATATTCAACTCCTGATGATTTCTTTGCCTTTTTTTCTTGTGCCTTTACGTGAAGGGAAAATAAGACCAAGGTAATCGCTAACATTGGCAATACGGCTACCTTTCTTAGGTAGGCATATTTAGGTGATTGAGATGTTGTTAACATAATAATTCTTCGTTTAATGGATGAGTAATAAAATGAGTGACTAGGATTTAAAAAATGATTCCCGTAATGGGTTTGTAATAGCATTTTTGCAAACGAATCGACGTCTCCTTGACCTAGAGCGGCACGGTCTGCAATGAATTCATGTATGTTTTGTAATTCTTTTTGAATCAGCCAATGGAAAGGGTTCATCCAAAAAATGGCGCAAAGTAGTTGAGTGAAAAGACGGTCCCAAGAATGTTTTTCTTGTATATGCGTCAATTCATGTTGAAAAATTTTAGCGCCGGCATCCTCTTGAAAATCGATGGATTTTTTCCAAAAAAGATTGTTCAAAAAAGAAAATGGAGCCTCTTCTACATCTGTCTCAATGAAATCAATTTCTCCCATCTGCGTCACCGGATATTTCCATTTCAGGCGATAAATTCGGAAAATACTTTGCGCCAAATAAACAAAAAAGAAAAGGCTAGTAATGCTTAAAAGCAATAAACTTATCGACTTCCAATCCCATAAAAACCCGGTTTCTTGGGGTAGATCATTGGGGTTTAAAAATTGAATCACTTGTATCGCGGTCACAGCATCTTGTTCCTCCAATTGAAAATAACTCAATCGAAAAAAAGGAATCAGTAAACTAAAGAAAAGTGCCGCAATTAAATAAAATCGATTGTAACCATGGTAAATGGTATCTTTTAAAAACAAGGCGTAATACGCATAGAAAATACCTGATAAAATCGTCGACTTCAGCAAGTAAAGTAAAATGTCTGAGCTATTCATCGTTTTTCGACTTTAATGTTTGTAACAAAAGCTCTAAATCTTCAATCGACATTTGGTTTTTTTCCACCAAAAAAGACACCACATTGGTGTACGAACCTTCAAAAAATGAGTCTGTTATTCCTGCCATCCGTTGTTCAGAATAATCTTTCTTGCTAATGAGGGCGAAATACAAATTATTTCGGTTGGGATTACTGATGCCAACAAACTCTTTTT
>JBILRJ010000242.1:0-4916 GCA_044372695.1 Spirosomataceae bacterium | reverse complement strand
ATGACATGTCTTTATATACTCTTTCCATAAATGCAAAAAAGCATCGTGTAGATGTTGATCCTGATACACCTTTGCTTTGGATTGTTCGTGATGAAATTGGTTTAACGGGTACGAAATTTGGTTGTGGTATGGGTTTATGTGGTGCATGCACCGTTTTGCTCAATGGTTCTCCCATTCGTTCTTGTTCAACACCTGTTTCTTCCATCAAAGCCTCTGATAAACTAACAACCATTGAGGGATTGTCAGCTAACAATGACCATGCCGTTCAATTGGCATGGATCAAGGAGCAAGTTCCTCAATGTGGCTATTGTCAAAGTGGCCAGATTTTAGCTGCGGCGGCATTGCTGGCAAAAAATACCCAACCTACCGATGATGACATCGATCAAGCTATGGCTGGTAATATTTGTCGATGTGGCACGTATAGCGACATGCGTTCTGCCATTCATGTGGCTGCAAAGGCCCTCAAATTAAATAAGAACAATAAATAAATCGACAGATGAACAAGCAGACACATAATTCTCGTAGAGATTTTATTCGCAAGAGTGCCGCATCTGTCGCATTCTTGGCCTTAGGTTTTTCCGGTAAAACCAAAGCGCAGGGTTCGAAAGCTATTTCAAAGGTCGCAAATTTAGCCATTGAAATGAATCCATACATTCTGATCAATGAATTAGGTCAAGTAACTCTTTTTAATGCAAGGCCAGACATGGGGCAGGGGACTTTTCAAGCCATTCCCATGTTAATTGCCGAGGAATTGGAAGTTCCTTTGTCTTCCGTGAATGTAGTGATGTCGGATGGCTCTGCAAAGTTTGGTTCTCAACTTTCTGGGGGTTCATCTTCGGTTAGAACACGTTGGATTCCCATGCGGACTGTCGGGGCAGCAGCCAAAGAAATGTTGATTCAAGTTGCAGCTAAAAAATGGAACATTAACACCGATGATTGTTTTGCGAAAGACGCTCGGGTGTATTCCAAAAAATCGAATGCGAGCTTTTCCTACGGTGAATTAGTGGAAGAGGCTTCTCATTTGCCTGTGCCTGCAAAACCTAAATTGAAATCAGTCAATGAATTTACTCAAATCGGTAAATCTTTGCCTCGGACAGATATTCCTTCCAAAGTGAATGGAACGGCTATTTTTGGGATGGACGTAAAACTTCCGGGTATGTTGTATGCTGCCATCGCACATGCTCCCATGATTCATGCCAAAGTAAAGTCGTACAACGGAGAAAAGGCCATCAGTCAAAAAGGAGTAAAATTTGTCTTGAAAACAGAAAGAAAAATGCCTCATGCTAAAACAGAAGCGGTTGCTGTTTTGGCGGATTCGTATTTTGCTGCTTTGAAGGCAAAAAAGGCATTGAATATTGAGTGGACATCAGCAGAGGCCTCAGAAATGAATACCGATGAGTATTTCCAAAACTTAGAAAAAGCTGCTAAGGAAAAAGGATTTGAATACAAAGATGCCAAAGTAGGAGATTTTGAAAAGGCTATGCTTATTTCTAATAAGGTTTTAGAAGCTAATTATCAAACGCCATTTTTAGCTCATGCGCCCATGGAGCCTGAAAATGCAACGGTTTTTGTGCAAGATGATCGGGTAGAAGTTTGGGCACCAGTACAAGGACCAGATTCATTGTTAACAGAGTTGGCTCAATACCTTCAAATAAAACCTGAAAATGTCAAAATTAATGTCACTTTTTTAGGAGGGGCATTTGGAAGAAAAGCCTATTACGATTATGTTTTGGAGGCAGCTCATTTGTCTAAGCAAGTCAATGCTCCGGTGAAGGTCATTTGGACCAGGGAAGAGGATACACAACAAGGCCCTTTTAGGCCAGGAATGTTATCAGCCATGAAGGCCGGTTTAGATGAACAAGGTAATATTTTGGCTTTTGAACATAAATTAAATGGAGCATCTATCTTAAATCAAGTATTTAGAGCACCTTTGGGTCAAGGCCCTGACCCTTGGGCTGGGGAAGGTATTAACTTAGAGGACAGCCCTTATTCCTTTCCAAATCGGAGAAACTCATTTAGTCTAGTGCCAACTAAAATACCCATTTTATGGTGGCGTTCGGTGTATGCCTCCACCAATTTATTTGGGCAAGAATGTTTCATCGATGAAATCGCGCTTTCTAGTAAGAAAGATCCTTTGGATTTTCGATTAAGCTTATTGAAGGATCATCCAAAATTTGTGGCTATTTTGAATAAATTGGGGGAAATTTCAGATTATCGAAACCGTAAAAAGAAAGGGGAGTCCGTTGGAATTGCCATTTCTAGGTCTTTTGCCAGTACCGTGGCTCACGCTATTGTTGTGGAAAAATCTGGTGCAGGAGTAAAAATTAAAAAAGTGTTTTCGGTCATTGATTGTGGGATTGCCTTAAATGAACGCAATATTATTGCTCAAACGCAAAGTAATATCGTGATGGGACTTACCGCGGCAATCAAAAATGAGATAACTGTCAAAAATGGGGAAACTCAGCAAAGTAATTTTCATGATTACTCAGTTTTGAGACAAGGTGAAATTCCACAAATGGAAGTTTTTGTAATGAAAAACGAAGATTTGCCGGGTGGAGTAGGAGAACCGGGTTTACCACCAGTGGCTCCTGCATTATGCAATGCGGTTTTCTTTGCTACAGGAAAACGAATTCGGAAATTGCCATTTGATTTAGATCAAATTTAAACATGATACAAGGGCTAATTTTAGCAGCTGGAACTTCCTCTCGTTTGGGTCAAGCCAAACAATTGTTGGAAATTAAAGGGCAAAGTTTGTTAGAATTAGCCATTTTATCTTTGTTGAAATCGACACCAAAAGTAATCGTGCTTTTAGGTGCTGAAACGAAAAAATCACTTGAAATTATTCATCGTTTACAAATTAATCATTCGGATTTAACCTACTTAATCTGTGCATCCTATTCATTGGGTATGGGAAGTAGTTTATCTGAAGGACTCCGGTTTTTAAAGTCAGATAAACCTGTTTTAATCCATTTAGTCGATTTACCATTGGTGAATGAACATCACTTTAACCTACTAATTAATCAGGCAGCACGATTTCCTGAAAAGGCAATCATTAGTTCCTTTCGTGGGCAATCTGCTCCACCCATTTTGATACCCACTCAATTAATTTCATTGTTTTATGATTGGCAAGGAGAAAAAGGCCTTGGTCAATTTTGGAAATCCAATCCACAATTATGTAAAATCGTTGAATTCGATGAGGATTTTAAAGATGTAGATACAATGGAGGACTTTTATGAGGTAAGAGGTAAAATGGTTGAATTATGAATTATGAATTATGGATTAGAGTTATGATTTATGAATTAGTGAACACTGCCACCTATTACCTATTAATGCGAATTAAGGGTTCAAATTAGTACTTAAATTCACTAGTAATCGATTGAGGCTAAGTCCAATCCTGGATTACAATGCAATTATGGGCTAATTCTTTTTCTGTGGCATTTCTTTTTTTGAAAAAAAAAAGAAAAAAAACTTTTTTCTTTTGCTTAATCCAAGACGAATCTAATTGAATTATGAACTATGAATTATGAATTTAAAATAACATCTCATAATTCATTCTTCATAATTTATCAGGCTGCGTTCAAATCTTTCGTTAGGATTAAGCCTTGGCCATAAATAAATTTTTATAGCGAATGATCCAAATGTTTTTTAACCCTTAATTCGCATTTTTAGTTATTACAGCTTTTGGGCTCATCTCCACTCGGTCAACGCTAATTATTGTTTTTAAGTCTTATCAATGAACTTGCGGTTAATCTGACGAAATAAAATTAAAAAATTATGAATTAGGAGCTGTTTTTAAAATTTCATAATTCATAACTCATAATTCATAACTCATAATTCATAACTCATAATTCATAACTCATAATTCATACTCTTTTATTACCTTTGTGCTTTCGTGCCTTTGTGCATAAATTATCTATCAAATAAATATTTTTTTGTGGAATCTATCGAAAGTTTACCAACCCTTGACACAGCCAAAAAATTAGGATTATTGCCAGAAGAGTTTGATAAAATTCAAGAGATTTTAGGTCGTCAACCTAATTTTACTGAATTGTCCATTTTCTCTGTCATGTGGTCTGAGCATTGTAGTTATAAAAATTCCATTGTTTGGTTAAAGACCTTACCAAAAGATTCTCCTAGAATGTTAGCGAAAGCAGGTGAGGAGAATGCTGGGTTAGTGGACTTAGGTGATGGTTTGGGTTGTGCATTCAAAATCGAATCACACAATCACCCTTCTGCCTTAGAACCTTATCAAGGAGCTGCGACAGGCGTTGGGGGAATTAATCGAGATATTTTCACGATGGGAGCACGTCCAATTGCTCAATTAAATTCACTTCGTTTTGGGAATATTGAATTAGCTAAAACCAAGTGGTTAGTAAAAGGTGTGGTAAAGGGTATTGGCGATTATGGCAATGCTTTCGGTATTCCTACTGTAGGTGGTGAAGTGTTCTTTGATGATTGTTACAATACCAATCCTCTGGTAAACGCTTTCTCTGCAGGTATTTTAAAAGTAGGTACCCAAGCTTCAGCTATCTCATATGGTGTTGGAAATCCGGTATTTATTGTAGGTTCAGCAACGGGTAAGGATGGTATCGGTGGGGCTAGTTTTGCTTCTGAAGATATTACTTCAAAATCTTCAGAAAAATTGCCTGCTGTCCAAGTTGGGGATCCTTTCCAAGAAAAATTATTGTTGGAAGCTACTTTGGAAATTTTAGAGACTGGAAGTGTCATTGGAATTCAAGACATGGGTGCGGCAGGTATTATATGCTCCACTTCTGAAATGTCAGCCAAAGGAGAACATGGAATGGACATTGATTTATCAAAAGTTCCTACCCGTCAGGCCAATATGAAGCCTTTTGAAATTCTTTTGTCAGAATCTCAAGAGCGTATGTTAATTGTGGTTGAAAAAGGTAAAGAAT
>JBILRJ010000241.1:0-4918 GCA_044372695.1 Spirosomataceae bacterium | reverse complement strand
GCAATGATTTGCTGCTTAAAACTTTCACTGTAACGAATTACTCTTCTTCTTTTGTCCATAAGATTACGGTTTGTAAAACTGTAAACTTTTCTTAGGACGAGACATAGTGTGAAAAAACCGAAGAATATAATAAAAATCACTCTACCAGCCGGTGCCTGAGGTGGTTGCTGAGGCTCTCGAAGCAACGAAGGCAGCGGGGAAGGAGAGAGAAAACAGGAAGAGAGAAGAGAGAAAATGATAAGAGAAGGGTTTAAGTCTAATAAAAATCATCGTTTAGACAATAGGCACTAAGCAGATTTTGGTTGAAATAGGTTGAACGTTTTATTCTGTTTCTCTCCAAAATTCCAAGATTTCATTCAGTTTATTTTTTAGTAATTTTTTATTGGGTAATAATCTTTCATACTGACTAACTAACGCTGGAGATAAATTTCTACTCAAAGCATATTCAATCACTTCCTCATCTTTGCTTTTGCATAGTAAAATTCCAATACTTGGATTTTCATTTTCATTTTTAACATCCCTATCCAAAGCTTCTAAATAAAAATTAAGCTGTCCCAAATGTTCAGGAAGGAAGTCCGTTGTTTTTAGTTCAATAACTACCAAACATTGTAATAATCGATGATAAAATAACAAATCGATAAAAAAATCTTTATTTCCTACCTGTAATCGAAATTCCTCTCCTACAAAAAGAAAATCCTTCCCAAGTTCTAGTAGAAAACTTTTCATTTCTTTAACTATTCCTTTTTGTAATTCTGCTTCACTGTGCCGTTCAGGCAAATCTAAAAATTCCAATACATAACGGTCTTTAAAAATATTCTCAAAGCCATTGGGCAAATCTCTCACCAGTGGCGAGAGTTTTAAATCAAGGGAAATCGATCGCTCAAAATAACAGGCGCTTATTTGTCGCTCCAATTCCCTTTTTGTATAATTTGTCTTTTTGCATAGGTTTAAATAAAATGTTCTTTCTTCAGGTGTTTTGCATCGGGAAAATATGATACAATTGTTTGTCCAACTTATCTCTTTGCTTAATTTCTCCAAGGAAGGATACTTCGTATATGCCTCATAAAACTGTTTCATTCTCCAAAGATTTTTGTCGCTAAAACCTTTTAAATCTTTTTCTAGAAATTGTATATAATCGGCGAGTAATTTCACGGTAGACTTGCCCCATCCTTCCTTTTCTGTTCGCACGGTAATGTACTTGCCAATTTCCCAATACAAATTGATTAGTTCGGTATTTGCTGTTTTATAGACCTTTATCCTGGCCTTTTGGATAATCTCAATTATTTCATCAAAATAAGGTTTCATTTTATTAATGGTTAATTATTTCAAATATATTCAAAACCATCTTTAGCTTAATAGTAGTCAATGATATTATCAATTTGTTGATTAGTAAGAGAGGAAATGGGAAGAGAGAAGAGAGAAAATGGGAAGAGAGAAGAGAGGAAACGGGGAGAGAGAAAATGATGTATGATGTAAGACGTATGATGTAAAAACCGCCCTACCAGCCGGTGCCTGAGGTGGTTGCTGAGGCTCTCGAAGCAACGAAGGCAGCGGTGAATAAGAGAGAAAATGGGAAGAGAGAAGAGAGAAAACCAACTAATTGATAAAATCCTCAATTGTATTTCATTCTGGAAAGGAGCTTTATATATTCGGGAAATTGATCACTAATAAATGAAAAGGAATGAAAAAATATTTGACAAATTGTAACTTTAAAGTTACCTTTGAGCGATGAAAGTGCGGGAAGTTGTAGCTTACAAAAATTATTTTGAAGAATTTTTATTAATGCAATCGCCAAAGGTACAAGATAAAATTTTCAAAATCATTGAGGCAATTGAAACCCTTGAAAGGGTTCCTGCCCATTATTTGAAACACTTAGAAGGAACAAACGGATTGTACGAGGCAAGAATTCAATTAGCTTCAAATATTTGGCGAGTTTTCTGCTTTAATGACGAAGGAAAATTGGTGGTACTTCTCAATGGTTTTCAAAAGAAAACTCAAAAAACTCCTAAAAATGAAATTGCAAAAGCGATACGATTAAAGGAAATGTATTTTACTGAAAAATCATAAGATAATGAAAACAAAAAACTGGGCTGAAATTAAAGACAATGTTTACGGAGTTAAAGGGACAGAAAGGCGTGATGAATTAGAAAGAGAGGTAGAAGGCTTCAAAATTGGCTTGTTGCTAAAAAAAGCCCGTGAGGAAAAAAAATTAACGCAATCTGAGTTGGGTGAACTTGTGGATAAGAAGCGGGAATATATTTCAAGAATTGAAAACAATGGAAGTAATTTAACCTTAAAAACCTTGTTCGATATTGTTGAAAAGGGGTTTGGAGGTAAGGTCAATATTTCTATTGAGTTATAATTGTCCCGCTTATAATTTCATGTATAATCTACGTGTTTCCTTTGGCTCAGGCATCTGACTTCTCTCTTCCAGTTTTCTCTCTTCTCTCTTCTAGTTTTCTCTCTTCTTCATTGTCTGAACGATGATTTATGTGATTGAATGATTACGGTGATTGAGTGGAAAATAGTAGGATTGATGAATAGGGCCAATTTAGTAATTTTTACATCTTACATCATACATCATTTCCTCTCTTCCTAGTCTTCTCTCTTCTTATTTTCTCTCTTCCCGTTTTCTCTCTTCCTATTTCCGGAATAGATCCAAATAAATGCCTAAAACAAGAAAATCTCGGCCTGTTTCGTCATTTACCCGATAGTCTCCTTGATGAATGTAACCCATTTGCAATGTAGTATTTTCATTGACCTTGTAATTAAATGCCAACAAAAGTCTGTTTCGCTCAAAATAAGGAATGTTTTGACTGAAAAATAGCTCATTGCTCACACTGATTAAATACGGCTTACCGTCTTTATTTTCCTTTCCAAATGGGTAAGAAATTCCCAAACGATACCGGTACCTCTCTCGATTCCCCCTATCACTGTACCTAAACTCTGTCCGTACACGATGCTCAATTTTCAAGCCACCAAGCTTTTGAAAAACCAATAGTTGTGGCCATAACCGCAATTCATCGTTGCTTTTGGGTAAAACAAAATTCCCTCCCTCCAAATACGTTTGGTAATTCCCCGCACCCAAGGCCACATGAACATTTTTGCCCAATTTGTAATTTACACCCCCTTTGTATTCATAATAATGAAAATTATCATAAAACTGCAATGAACGGATTTGCGCCTCTCCAAATAAATTGTATCGATCGTTTATTTGGTACCTAACCTGCAAAATATTCCAAGATCCAAGGTCAAAAGTTTGAGCATTTGATAAGGAATGAAATCCCAAAACAATCCATATTACCCTAGCTATTTTCCCTAAACAATGAGGCGACAAGCTCTTGAAAAAAAAGCCCTTCATTAGATCTCCATGTAATTTTTCAAACAATGTTGCCACTACCCTATTCTTTAAATTTTGATACAAAATGATGTTGTAAATGCATAGTTTCCATTTCCGCCATCAAAAATAATCTCTTTGGATTGATTCATTTTTATTTCACTTCTCCAAAGCAGATTGCTTGACATCATAATTTGATGAGCATCGTGGTAATATTCCAACCTAGCCGCTAACTTATTTTTCAGTTTAGAAAAATCATAACTGAAATACCCTTCAGCATAAGCGCTTAAATTCAGAGCTTGGGTACTATCTGATTGAGCGAAGCAAAAATTCGTTAAAAACAACAACAGCAAGGTTCGGACCCGTCTCAAAATATTTATTTGAAATAAACAAGTAGATGATTTTTTACCTAAAGTCAGCCCATGCAAATATCCATTCAATTGAAACAGCAATTTCACCTTCCTCATCATTCAAGCAAGTGCTTTTTCCAAAAACTTGGACTGTATTTTTCCCAAGCATGGCAACCAAAAGGCAGTTTTTGATGATTTAATTCAAAGGCTAATTTCGGATTTCTTTCAAATCCAAAAGCCAAAGCTTGCTTCCAAGTAGGCAATTTAAGCAAAAATCGCAATGGGAAGGCCCGCTTGTGGTAGACAGAAAAAAGCGTATCCTCATTGGCAGGCCATTGGGAATACAAAACATGATAGCATTTTAAAAAACGAATGATAGACTGAATTTTCCGCAAAGAAAAGCCTCCATTGAATAATACAGGGTCCACGATGGGCCAATTTTTGGTATTGGGATTTTCCCAATGTTTACGGTGCAATTTTGGACTTCCGATGTAATCAAAGCCGGTGGCGCACCAGGTTTTCAATTCGTCTCTAAAAACAAAAGCGTCCAATTGGTAAATGAGCATGTATTCAAAATCAGCAAAACGCTCATAAAATTCCACGCTAATCAACAAGTGATTATAGGTTTTTGTGCTTTGAAAATAATGTTTAGGAAAGCCCACAAAGGTAGATTGCTCTCCGTTTTGCAGGTAATTGGCTTGAAGATCCTCCGGCCCCACAAAAATAATGGGGTAATTACCCAAGACTTGGAAGCATTGACGGAGCGATCGTTCTTCATTGGAATTTAATTCTGATTGATAAACAGGAATGATTACTGCAACTTGCTTTTTCATTTTATTCTAAGATATCGCCCAAAATGGGATGCCACCACTTTCCTCCATCCTGCAATTGATAATTTCCTTGAACAGTGGCTAGTAAAACCGGCAAAATTCTTTTCAAACGATTGGCCTGCAAACTCGAACGCATGCGGTAATGGGCAGTCCTCTTTTGCAATTTTTCGATGATTGCTTTCGAAACCTGCGGCTTATCCTTCAAATATTCCAATAATGCCTGGCTGTCTTGGTATTTTTTTTCAATTTTAGCCAATTTTAGTACTCGGTTTCTCGTCAGTCGATCCCAAAGCGTCACCGCTTCCCCTTTGCCATTCAGACCCACTTGCTGTGCAGCATGTTCCCTGTATCGAATCAAGGGATCATTCAAAAAACCAATCCGATTTTCCATCGAGAGCCAA
>JBILRJ010000240.1:0-4934 GCA_044372695.1 Spirosomataceae bacterium | reverse complement strand
ACTTCGTCATCACAAAAAACTGCCCCACCAATGATGGGTGAGTCGCCAACCCGACCATGCATTTTAAAGGCTAGTCCGCTGGTGGTACAAGCTCCCGCAATTTCCCCATTTTTTCCTATGCCCAATAATCCAATGGTATCGTGTCTTTCTATGTTGATAACGGGCTCATATTTCGACTCCTTCTTCCATTCTTCCCAAGCATTTTTGGCTTTTTCTGTCAATAAATTCTCATGTTTGAACCCTTGAGAAATGGCGAAATCGTAAGCTCCTTTTCCAGAAAGCATGACGTGAGGTGTTTTTTCCATTACGGCACGTGCCACAGAAATGGGGTGCATAATATTCTGAATGAAGGTAACCGATCCTGCATTTCCTTTGTGATCCATGATGCAGGCATCCAAAGTGACATGCCCATCCCTGTCTGGATAGCCCCCGTAACCCACTGAAGTATCATTGGGGTCAGCCTCCGGAATGCGTGCTCCCGCTTCCACACCGTCTAGGGCTAAGCCCGTTTTCATCAATTTTTCATAACCAGCGATGGTCGCTTTTTCGTTTTTCCAAGTGGCAATGATCAAAGGTTCGATTGCTTTATTTGGCATAGATTTTAGTTTTGTACTTGCTCCTAATAGCCCAGCAGTTTGGATAAACGTTCTTCTTTTCATAAATATTTCAAAAGGTTTGTCAAGTTTGTTTGTTGATTAAAGTGTAAATGTGTAAAATTGTCTTTTTAAAGTAAAAAAAAATCTTTGAAATTTTACTTTAATCCAGACTTTTTCCCGAAATATGAAACTATTTAAGCTAATTATCCCCATTATTTTAGTTGGAGCTTGGACTTTTGCCCTGAATACCAACTTTGGGACAACGCCACCAATCGGTAAACTTTTAAGTCCTTTTCACGGTTTTTGGCAAAATGCCGAAGGACCAGAATCTGTGGAGCAGAGTGATGAATCCCTTCAAATTCCTGGACTTCATAAACCCGTACAAGTATTTTACGATGAGATGGGTATTCCCCATGTTTTTGCGACCGATGACCACGATTTATTTCTTGCACAAGGTTATTTGACTGCTAAGGATCGTTTGTGGCAAATGGAATTTCAAACACATTTTGCAGCAGGTCGAATTTCGGAAATTGTTGGGGAGAAAGGCTTAGCTTCTGATCAATTTCAAAGAAGAATGGGTGCAGTATACGGTGCTGAAAAAGCTTTAGAAGGCATGATGGCCGATCCTCAATCAAACTTAGCCTTGGATTCCTATACGGAAGGTGTAAACGCATACATCAATTCTTTAACAGATAGAACGCTTCCTTTGGAGTATAAATTACTGAATTATCAACCAGAACCTTGGGCTCCCATCAAAAGTGCTTTGTTTCTCAAAAACATGTCTTTTGTTTTAGCCTCTGGAACAGATGATTTAAAAATGACGAACATTGTTCGTCAATACGGCAAGGAAGTGGCAGAAAATTTATTCCCTAATTATCCTTTTGAAGAAAGTCCCATTATACCTACAGGCTCTCCGATTGATTTCAAGCCTGTTCCTATTCCAGCTTCTCCCAAAGATTTTATCGGATTGGGTAGTTCCATGCGAACTCCCGAAAAAGATCCCAATATTGGTTCCAACAATTGGGCCGTTTCAGGCAATAAAACGGTTTCAGGTTTACCTATTTTAGCCAATGATCCTCATTTAACTTTATCACTTCCTTCCATTTGGTATCAAATGCAATTGGTTGCGCCGGGAGTCAATGTGTATGGATCTACCATGCCAGGCGCCCCGAATGTCATCGGTGGTTTCAATAAGAACATTGCTTGGGGAGTGACGAATGTGGGTTCCGATGTGTTAGATTGGTATCAAATCAAATTCAAAGATGCTTCTAAAAAAGAATATTGGCACGATGGAAAATGGAAAAAAACCACTTTGCGAATCGAGAAATTCCAAATCAGAGGAAAAGAAGAAATGGTGGATACCCTTTTCTTTACTCACCATGGACCTGTGGTTTATTTGAGTCATGAAAAACCGTTTAAATCGAATATTCCGGTTGGACATGCACTAAAATGGATTGCGCATGAAAAATCACAAGAATTATCCGCTTTTTATCGATTAAACAGAGCTCAAAATTACAATGATTACAAGGAGGCCTTGACCTATTATGCAGCACCTGCTCAAAACTTTGTGTTTGCCAGTAACGAAGGTGATATTGCTCTGTGGGTCAATGGTCGTTTTCCACTTAAATCTAAATTACAAGGGAAATACCTCATGGATGGAACAGATGCCGGTGCCGACTGGCAGGGTTACATTCCTCAATCACACAATCCGCATGTATTGAATCCGACTCGTCAGTTTGTGAGTTCAGCGAACCAATTTTCGACAGATCCTTCTTATCCTTATTATTTAGGCTGGCAATATGCGCCATCTGAAAGAGGAAGAAGAATCAACGAGCGTTTAGAAGCGATGACCAAGGCAACGGTTGATTCTTTGCGTGGACTTCAAAATGATGTATTTAATATCCGAGCAAGAAAATTGTTGCCACTGCTTTTGGCACAAGTAAAAAATCCAACTGCCAAACAACAAAAGGTTTTACAAGAATTGCAAAAATGGAACCTTCAAAATGCTCCTGAATTAGTAGGACCCACTATTTTTGAAAATTGGATGTTGACTTTGCAAGCGGCCCTTTGGGACGATGAGTTTGATCAAAATCCAAATGTCCCAATGAACAAGCCTTCTGTGGATCGTACACTGAAGATGATGATTGAGGAACCCAATGCAGTTTGGTGGGATAATGTGAAGACCAAGAACAAAAAGGAATCTATGTCAGACATCATTAGTCTTTCTTTGCAAGCCAATATCGACAGTTTGGAAAAACAACATGGTCCAATGAGCCAGAGCTCTTGGGCTTGGTACAAACACAAACAAACGGGCGTGCGCCATTTGATACCGGGCATGGACGCATTGAGTCGTTTAAACATTCCCATCGGAGGAGGAGGAACGATTGTGAATGCCACTACCATGAGAACAGGGCCTTCTTGGCGTTTGGTGGTTGAATTGTCTAAAATAGGTACACCAAAAGGATATGGCGTATATCCTGGTGGTCAATCGGGAAATCCGGGTAGTAATCATTACGATGACTTAATCGATACTTGGGCAAAAGGCGAATTGAAGCCTTTGTTGTACATGGAATCAGCCACTCAGCGAAGTACGCGCATTCGTAAGAAAATAACCTTAGAAACTAAGTAAAGATGAAAAAACAATTAAGTGGTGCAAACAAAGGAGTTTTAGTACTCATAATGCTCATTCTTGGTGGGCTAGTGGAAAATTATTTTCCATGGTACTCGATGGGAATCGCATTCGGGATATTATCATATATTTTTGCCCTTGATGGGAAGTCGGCCTTTTACTTAGGTTTGCTTTCAGGCTTTCTTATTTGGGGTGTTGGAGCATATTGGGTCGATTTGCAACACCCAAGTACCCTTCCATTTCGGATGGCTCAAATTTTTCCTTTAGGAGGGAAAGTTTGGCTTTTGATGCTTATTACAGGTGTTTTTGGTGGTATTACCGGAGGACTATGGTCTGTATTAGGTGCAAAATTACGTTTCTAATTTGATTTTTTTTAGGACAACTCATTCATTCATACTATCTTTGCCGCAATTCAATTAAACATTAATATACGTGAAAAATTTACCTTTAATTTGGTGTGCCGTTCTAACCTTAGTGGTTGGTTTCTTATTTTTTAAGCAAAACGGAAATAGTTCAGCAGGTACCGGTACGGCTACCGCAGACGGAAAAAGAATCGTATTTGTTAATTCAGATTCTTTGTTAAACAATTATCAATTTTACAAAGACGCTCAAAAAGAGTTTGAAAACAAGGGATATAGACTTCAAGTTGATTTAGGTCAACGTGAAAGAACTCTACAAGGAGAGCTTCAAGCCATCCAACAAAGAGCGAATGCAATGACGCAGGCTGAATTACAAGCTGCGGATATGACTTTGAAGAAAAAAGGAGCTGAATTGCAACAATACAGCCAACAAAAACAAGCTGAGTTAGGTCAAGAGCAAGCGAAGAAAAACGAGGAGTTGTACAACAACATTCGTAACTACATTTCTAAAGTAAACAAAACCAATAAGTATGAATTCGTACTTGGATATTCCAAAATTGGTGGAGGTATTTTATTTGCTGATGAATCAGTAGATGTAACTCAAAAATTAATTGAAGGATTAAATAAAGAATATGCTGCCTCAAAAGGCGGGAAATAGTCGATAAGTTCTTGAAAAAGCCACGCAGTATGTTTATCTGTGTGGCTTTTTTTTATTTCAACCAAAATGGCAAAAGAAAAAATTCAAAAAAAGGTAGAAATTCAAAATAGGCGTGCCTCCTTTGAATACCAGTTTTTGGAAACCTTTACGGCTGGACTTGTTTTGCAAGGAACCGAAATCAAATCGATTCGTCAAGGAAAGGCGAATTTGACGGATGCTTTTTGCTTGTTTTTTCAAGATGAATTGTATGTTCGGAATATGCACATTTCCACCTATGAGGAAGGAACTCACTATAACCACCTACCACTGAAAGACCGTAAATTATTGCTGTCTAAACGAGAACTCAAAAAACTCATCAAAGAACTTAAAAACGTGGGTTTAACAATTATTCCTACTCGCTTATTCA
Organism: Spirosomataceae bacterium; assembly: GCA_044372695.1. Taxonomy (GTDB): domain Bacteria; phylum Bacteroidota; class Bacteroidia; order Cytophagales; family Spirosomataceae; genus Aquirufa. The sequence goes on along the minus strand of JBILRJ010000240.1, from coordinate 286 downwards.
TTTCTGACAAAGGCTATGCCAAATTAAACATTGCGCTTGCTAAGGGTAAAAAGACTTTCGACAAACGCGACGATATCAAAGAAAAGGACATCAAACGGGATATGGAAAGAAGCTTGTGAGAAGAGAGAAAAGAGAAGATAGAAGAGAGAAGATAGAAGATAGTGTCTTGTCCTGAAATAGGTTGACAGTTTTGGTTTTCTAAAACTATTAAAAAATTCTCATTAGGCTGCATATAGTTCGGAAGGTTTTTTCATTTTCAGAGCTAAATGTGGCCTTTTGTTATTAT
>JBILRJ010000238.1:0-4944 GCA_044372695.1 Spirosomataceae bacterium | reverse complement strand
CGTAGCAAGAAATGCTTGGTTGAAAGGAATTCATGATAAAGAACCCAGAAGAACAACGGCAGATATTGATTTTGCAGTATTAATTGATGACAAATTAAAATATCAACTATTAAAGGATTATTTAATTGAATTTGAAGAATTTACCTGTTACAAAGAAAACAACTTTGTATTAATTTGGAAAGACAAAACAGAAGTCGATTTAATTCCTTTTGGCCAAATAGAAGATATAAATGGCGATATAAAGATTGACGGAACCGGACTCACTTCAATTAATATGCCTGGTTTTTCCGAAATTTATCAAGAAAATTTGCCGCAACTAAGCTTGGAAGACAATCAAATTTTTAAATTTTGTACCCTCCCAGGAATTGTACTTCTTAAATTATTCGCATGGCACGATCGCCCAGAAATTAGAAGAGATGACATCAAAGATATTTGTGATATTCTAAATCATTTTTTCGATATTTACTCGGAAGAAATATATGAATATCACAACGACCTATTTGAAAACAATGAATTACCTATCATTTCAGCGATCACGTTAGGAAGAGAATTAAGAAGAATTGCAAATAGAAATATTAAAATATATCTTAGACTTGAAATTATATTAACACAAAATACTTTAGAAATTACCCAAAGTCCAATTGCTTTTATCATGTCTGAACACTTCAATAACACAATTGAAGAAAATTTTGATCTATTAAAAGCAATAAAAAAGGGATTAATTGAGTAAATTTCTAAAGCTAAACCTATCAATCATGAAAAAGTACATTTTTGTGACCCTACAAATGGTCATGTTATTTGCTGTTCAAGCAAAAGCAGAAGATTATAAAGCCTCCCTTTTTGGCATAAAATCCAACGGAACCAACCTAAACACCCATGCGATCCAAAAGGCGATCGACTACATCCATGAAAAAGGAGGTGGCCGTCTCGTATTCTATGTAGGAAGATACCTCACAGGCACGATTCATCTAAAATCCAATGTGACAATCCACTTAGAAGAAGGTGCCATTCTTTTAGGTTCCACTAATGTGTATGATTACAATCTAAGTGACCGTTTCCCTTCGCTCGTTGCTGCAAATAAAGCGGACAACATTGCCATCACAGGGAAAGGGGTCATCGATGGACAAGGTAGAGATGTCGCATACCATGTGAATGATCAAGTCCAAAAAGGGTTTCTAAAAGACGCTCTTGTCAATGATCGCTCTGCCCTATGGCGCCCAAAAGGCATTTATTTTAGAGAATGCAACAAGGTAGAAATTTCTGGAATCGTGGTCAAAAACGCTGCCGAATGGGTAATCGTTGCTGACCAGTGTCAAAATCTGAAAATTGATAAAATCATCGTTGATAGCAAAGCCTTTTGGAACAATGATGGCATTGATATTGTCGATTGCCAAAATGTACTCATCTCCAATTCCTACATTGATGCTTCTGATGATGCCATTTGTTTTAAATCGCATGATCCAACAAAACTTTGTGAAAATGTAGAAGTCCGAAATTGCGTGGCTAGATCCAGCGCCAATGGGATCAAATTTGGCACGGTAACCTCGGGCGGATACAAAAATTTCAAAATCATCAACAATAAAGTTTACGACACTTACCGTTCTGCCATCACGATCGCTACTCCAGACGGAGGCGTGGTTGATAATATTTTGGTCGATAGTTTGTATGCCTACAATACAGGAAACCCCATTTATTTGCGCATTGGAGCACGTTGGAACAAAGGCAGAACAGGTTCCATGAATAACATCACCATCCAAAATATGTATTGCGAAGTGGCAGAAAACAAAGCAGATGCTGGGCGTGAATACGAAGGGCCCATCGAAGATTTGCCAAGAAATATTTCACCAGCTAGTATTGTTGGACTACCCGGACAAGCGATTACTAACGTGACTTTGAAAAATATCCAACTCGTATTTCCTGGAAACAGCAATCCCAATTACGCCTTCCGTGGTATTCTTCCTGCCGATTTAGATAGTATCCCAGAAATGCCTGCAGCTTATCCCGAATTTTCGCAATTTAAAGAGCTTCCTGCTTGGGGTTTCTATGTTCGCCATGCCAAAAATTTGACCATGGAAAATATTACCTTGACAGCCAAAGGAAAGGAGTATCGCCCTGCCATTGTGATGGATGATGTACAAAGTGCCCAATTGAAAAATGTGGCCTACATTGAGCCCAACAAAAAGAAAAAGCAAGTGCATTTGTACAAATCAACTGACATTCTTCAAAAGAAATAAACAAGCATAACATGAACTATTCAAATCCGATTAAACTACTTTTATGCTTGTTGCTAAGTGTTACAAGCATGGCCAAGGATTATACCGTGGCTGATTTTGGTGCCAAAAATGATGGCATTACCATCAACACTCGAACCATTCAAAAAGCGATCGATTTTGTCCATGAAAATGGCGGCGGCCGTTTGATTTTTGAAACCGGAACCTACGTAACTGGGAGCATCTATTTGAAATCCAATGTCACTTTGCAATTAGACCAAGGTGCTACTATTTTAGGTTCAACCAACCCTTTTGATTACATCAAAGACAAGAAAATCGGATGGATGTCGATGATTTTCGCGGTCAATCAGGAAAATATTGGCATAACCGGAAAAGGCACCATCAATGGCCGAGGCTATATCACGGCCAATAACATGATCAATTACATTCAACGTGGGGTTTACACAGATGTATTAAAATTGGATCGGCCGAATGAAACCAATCGTCCTCAAAACATCTACTTCAGAGAATGTAAAAATATCACGATTAAAGACATTACGCTGAAAGATCCAGCTAGCTGGAACCAAACCTATGACCAATGCAAGAATTTGTATGTGGATGGAATATTTGTGGACAGCAAAAGCTATTGGAACAATGATGGAATTGACATAGTTGATTGCGATGGTGTGGTGATTAAAAATTCGTATTTTGATGCAGCCGATGATGTCATTTGCTTCAAATCACATTCCCCTGATTTTATTTGTCAAAATGTAGTCGTAGATAATTGCGTTGGCCGTTCCAGTGCCAATGGACTAAAATTTGGAACCGTTTCTCGTGGAGGATTTAAGAATTTCAAAGTCACGAATTTGACCATCTTTGACACCTTCCGTTCTGCCATCACATTTGCGGCAGTAGATGGAGGCGAAATTGAGAACATTGAAATAGATGGCGTGCGGTCCATCAATACAGGGAATGTTATTTTTTTACGCATCGGCGACAGATGGGGAAAAGGGAAAAAGCCTTACATGAAAAACATCAGTATTTCCAATGTTTACGCTGAAGTTCCCATGGGAAAACCCGATGCTGGTTATAATTATGAAGGGCCTGTGGAAGATTTACCGAGAAACATTTCCCCGGCAAGCATCGTTGGTTTGGTGGAAAACAAAATACAAAATGTCAAATTAAAAAATATTCACATTGTGTATCCTGGAGAAGGGAATCCGCTTTATGCCAAAAGAGGCTTAACAGCTGCCGAATTAGATGGAGTTCCAGAAATGCGGGACGCTTATCCTGAGTTTTCTCAGTTCAAGGAATTACCCGCTTGGGGATTTTACATCCGCCATGCAGAAGGCATCAGCTTTGAAAACGTCACTTTCACTGCCAAGAAAAAAGATTATCGTCCGAGCATTGTATTGGATGATGTGCAAGGCGCAAGCTTTACCGGATTGGTGATCAATGAGCCAGAAAGTGCAGGAAAGCAAGCGATCTTTCCCTATAAATCCAGCAATATTATCATCAAATAAATAAATTTGACTCAAGAAAATATGAAAAATTTAATCTTAAAAGTGATTTTCATTTTCGTGATGATGCCCTTTGTACTAACAGCCAAAGACTACAATGCCTCTCTTTTTGGCATTAAATCAGATGGCATTACCCTAAATACACAATCCATTCAGAAAGCGATTGATTTTATCAACGAAAATGGTGGAGGTAAATTGATTTTTTCTGTTGGGAAATATCTAAGCGGAAGCATTCAATTAAAGTCGAATGTGAGTATAGAACTGAAAGAAGGAGCTGTTTTACTTGCGTCTACCGCTATTTACGATTATGTGGGACTAAATGGTAACAAAGCCTTGATTGTGGCAGATGGGGAGAAAAATGTGGGTGTATTTGGGAAAGGAGTGATAGAAGGACAAGGAGCAGGAGTGGCAGAGCAAGTACAAATTCAAATTCAAAAAGGCTATTTGAAAGAAACAATGATGCAAGCGAGTCCAGCTTTGATTTCTATGACTAATTGCACAGGCGTTCAACTAGAAGGCATTCATTTCCAAAATGCTTGTGGGCAAGCTGTTACAATGAATCAGTGTCAACAAATAAACGTGCAAGGGATCTTTATCAAAAATACGTGGCGAAAAGATCAAAAAGGATTAAGCATCGCGGCATGTGAGGGAGGGCAATTGAAAAATGTATTCATTGAAAGCACGGGAGCAGACTTGTTAATAGATGCAAAATCTGTGAATATTTCCAAAGAACAGGTAAAAAATGCTTTGGGTAAAATGCTTTAGTTTTTCCGCATTTGCCAATTTGTTAGCGATTAATGCGAATCAGGGGTTGAAATAATAAATTATAAGCCTATATATTGTTTGAAAAAACAGTGAAATGAGATTGGAAAATAGTGTTAAATTTAGGATAAGTGCCTGACAACCAACATTTTTCAAGCATTAAAATACGAGAATAAATACCCAAGATTAACAGATTACGTTCAAAATTTTTGAGGCTAGGAAATAATCTAGGCTTTTGTCTTATTATTTCTATCATCTTTATTTCTCTCCACGGATTGTATCCGAGGTTATGCTCTCCACGGATTATATCCGAGGAATTGATAAGTGAATACGACCAAGCTGGTCAAGGTCCTGATTTGTAAAAGCAATTGATACTTCATAATTTTTCAGACTTCTTTCGTTAGGATTAAGCGTTGGCGATAAATGAAATTTTTATAATGAATGATCCCAAT
>JBILRJ010000239.1:0-4944 GCA_044372695.1 Spirosomataceae bacterium | reverse complement strand
TTGATGCCCTAGCTAGAATTATTCAGGAAACATGCATTGATAAACCAGGTAGACTCATTATTCCAGCCTTTTCAGTGGGAAGGACACAGGCCGTTTTATTTACCTTGAACAGGCTTATTGAAGAAAGAAATTTTCCGGCAGTTCGTGTTTTTACAGACAGTCCCATGGGTAGAGGTTCTACCAAAATTTATGCCAAATATGTAAGCTATTTAAATCCAGAGGCTCGAGCCTTTCAAAAAGAATACGATGATTTATTCGATTTCGAAAATTTGAAATTTCTACAAACAGATAAAGAAAGTAAGGCCATCAAAAATTACAATGAACCATGCATCATCATTTCCTCCTCAGGTATGATTTCAGGCGGAAGGGTGGAGCAACATATAGCTGATAATATTAGCAATTCTTATTGCACGATTTTATTAATTGGATATGCTGCAGATGGTACTTTAGGAAGGGAATTGTTGGCAGGGACTAATTTAATTCGTGTAAGAGATCGAGAATACCGAGTAAATGCCACCATTCGAAAAATTGATGTATTTTCAGGGCATGCAGATAAAAATGGACTATTGGATTTTGTTAAAAATCAAAATTCTTCCACTTTGAAAAAGATTTTTTTATCGCACGGAGAAGAAGAAAGTATGTTGGAATTTAGAGAAGATTTGAACCAATTGGGTTACAAGGATGTAGTTTTACCTACAAAAAATGAATCATTCCAACTTTAATTTTATTTTTGTTATTAATTGTTTACTCCTATATGAAAACATTATTAGAATTTGAAAAGCCGATAGCTGATTTAGAAGATAAGTTGATTGAAATGCGAAAATTAGCTATTGAAAATAATGTAGATGTCACTGAAGCTGTCAAATCTTTGACAGAAAAAATACTTGAATTAAAGAAAGAAACTTTTTCTAATTTAACCCGGTGGCAACGAGTTCAATTATCGAGACATCCAGATCGACCTTATACTTTTGACTACATCGAGAAAATCTGTACCGAATTTATTGAAATTCATGGGGACCGCTCTGTAGCAGATGACAAAGCGATGGTGGGTGGTTTTGGAAATATTGATGACGATTATTCAGTCATGTTCATTGGACAACAGAAAGGCAGAAACACCAAACAACGTCAATACAGGAATTTTGGAATGCCTAATCCAGAGGGCTACCGCAAGGCTTTGCGTTTGATGAAAATGGCAGAGAAGTTCAATAAACCCATTGTATGCCTAATTGATACTCCTGGCGCTTTTCCGGGCTTAGAAGCCGAAGAAAGAGGGCAAGGTGAAGCGATTGCCCGTAACATTCGTGATATGTTTATGTTGAAAGTACCTGTGATTTGCATCATAATTGGTGAAGGTGCTTCGGGTGGTGCATTGGGAATAGCTGTAGGTGATAAAGTATTGATGATGGAAAATACATGGTATTCGGTAATTTCTCCAGAATCCTGTTCCTCCATTTTGTGGCGTAGTTGGAATTACAAGGAACAAGCGGCTGAAGCTTTGAAGTTAACAGCAAAGGATATGCTCGCTAATGGATTAATTGATGGAATCATTCCTGAGCCTTTAGGTGGTGCACATTTAGATATGAACCTTGCGGCAAGTATCCTCAAAGAAGTCATAAAAAAAGAGTTATCAAACCTTTTACAAATCGATTCGCAAACAAGAATTTTAAATAGAATCGAAAAATTTGGTCAAATGGGTGTAGTGGTTGAATAATGATGAAAGCTAAACCAGTCTTACTATTTGATTTAGGTAACGTTTTATTACCAATCGATTTAGATAAAACTTATCACGCATTTGCTACTTTATCTGACAAATATAATTCTCAAGAAATTAAAAGTTTAATTACAGAGAATGCACTTTGGCAAAATTATGAAGCTGGTTTACAAAGTTCCTTAGATTTTCGAATTTTTTTACGTGACCAGTTGGCTTTAAAGTGTACAGATAAAGCGTTTGATGTTGCTTTTTGTGCCTTATTGTTAGAATTTCATGAAGGGGTTTTCGAATGGTTGAAAAGAATATCTGAACATTATTCCATTCACTTGTTAAGTAATACCAGTGAAATTCATGCCAATGTTTTCACAAAAATACCTCTTGGGCCTCAAGGTGAATCAATTTTTACTTTATTTGGTCGCGTATTTTATTCTTTTGAAATGGGTCTAGTAAAACCCAATCCACAGATTTATCAACAAGTGCTAAATGAATTAAATGTTCTTCCATCTGATTTGTTTTTTTTTGACGACAACTTATCCAATGTTGTTGCTGCTCAAAAATTAGGGATACAGGCGGTACATATTTTAAATCCATCTCAGTCAATTCAACAGATCAACTTAAAACTTGCAAGCTTATGCTGATGTTTAATCCCATTTTCGATTTTATTTTTAAATTAGCCGGATGGAAATTAAAAGGTAATATTCCAACAAACCTGCAGAAAAGTATCGTAATTGTATGTCCACATGCTAGCTGGGTAGATTTTCCAGTAGGTCTTGGAGCACGGTCATTGATGCGCAAAAAAATTTACTTTTGGGGTAAACAAGAATTATTTAAGGGTCCCTTTGGTTGGTTATTCAAAAAATTGGGAGGATATCCCGTAGATCGTTCAAAAAACACCAATTTGGTCTCGGCAATCGTTGATATTTACCATGCTAAATCCACTTTTCATGCTGTTTTAGCTCCTGAAGGAACAAGGAAAGATGTCACAGAGTTAAAAACGGGTTTTTATTACATTGCTGTACAAGCACAAGTGCCAATTGTTATGGTAGGTTTTGATTTTGTCAATAAAATCATTCATGTCAATGATCCATTCACACCAATTGGTGACTTTGAAGTGGATAAAAAAATAATAGCACAATTCTACAAGACCATTCCTGGAGTACAAAAATCTTGGATCAAGAATTATTTAAGTTGATTTGCTGCAGCATTAACTAGTAATTTAGCAGTTTTTTTGGATGCCCCTGGTAGGCCCAAAACATCTTTTAATTTTTTATAATCGGCTAACTGATTCAATCGAGTTTCAGAATCTATGGTAAGTTCTTCTAATTTTGGCGTAATATGTGCCGAATTAAAATCGGCCTGTATTAATTCAGGTACTGCCAATTTATTCAAAATGATGTTGACTAATGAAATGTAATCAATTTTAATCATGAGTTTGGCCAAGGAATAAAACAACCAATCTGTTTTATAAACAACAATCTGAGGTATATTCAATAGGGCTGTTTCTAAAGTGGCTGTTCCTGAAGTAACAATGGCACATTTTGAAGAATAAAGAACTTGGTATGGATTATCGTAAATCACTTGAAAGCCTTCGTACAAAGATTCGAATTCTTTTAAGCCAGCAACAATGAATTTTTTATCTGCATGTATTTTTTTCAATTCATTGAAAATTGGCATTACTGCACTTACTTCTTGATGTCTACTACCAGGCAGTAATGCGATGTAGTCAGAATTCAATTTATTTTCTAAAAGAAAATTGGGATTGGGTTGAAAATTCGAGATGGAATCATTTAAAGGATTTCCGACATAATGTGTTGAGATACCCTCAGCAGAAAAAAGTTTTTCTTCAAAAGGAAAAATTACATAAAGCTCATCAATCCATCGTTTAATGGTCGAAATTCTTCCTTTGTTCCATGCCCATACTTTAGGGGCAATGTAGAATTGAGTGTGAAAACCTCTTAATTTAGCTATTTTAGCTGCTTTTAAATTAAATCCTCCGTAATCGATGAAAATAATTGTATCAGGTTGGAATTCATCAATGGATTGACTGAACTTTCTAAAAAAGCTTTTGAGTTTTTGTAAGTTTTTTAGAATTCCTAAAATTCCCATAATAGCTAACTCGGAGTGGTGCATCAATAATTGTGCACCTTCTTTTTCCATACTATCACCTCCCCAAGCCTGAATCTTTGCCTCTGGATCAAGAAGTTTAATTTCCTTGATTAAATTAGCTCCATGTAGATCGCCTGACTTTTCACCTGCTAGAAGGAAGTATTTCATAATTATTATTCTCCGTAGTATTCCACCGAATTCTTATTGGTTTCAATTAAATGAATTTTGTGTAAGATTGCCGTATTGGAACGATCTTTGATCTTTGTTTCCAGTATTTTCCAAAATTCCATGACCAAAATTTCACAACTCGCCAATTTACCCAACATGAAATCCACATCCAAATTCAGATTTTTATGATCTACTTTGTCGATGATTTCCTTTTTTATCAAATCCCCCAATTCCTTTAAATCAAATACAAATCCAGTTTCAGGATGCGGTTTTCCCTTTACTGTAACGATCAATTCAAAGTTGTGTCCATGCCAATTTTTGTTGGCACAAGGACCAAAGACCTCTTCGTTTTTTTGTTCTGACCAATTGGGATTGTACAGTCGATGTGCTGCGTTAAAATGTTCCTTGCGGACAACGTAAACCATTGTTTTCAGTTTAAAAGTGAATGAGTTTCTGGGAAAACATTAGCAGAAACTCTATAATTTCACAAAGTTAGGTAAACGTATCGGTATTCTCGTTAAATTTGCAAATAATCTAATTCAATCATGATCATAGTAACAGGCGCAGCTGGTTTTATTGGAAGCTGTTTAATTCAAAAATTGAACGAGCTCAATTTTAATTACATCATTGCTGTAGATGATTTTTCCAATATTGACAAAAACAAAAACTTACTTCATAAAAAAATCAAAGAAAAAGTAGATAGGGAAGTCTTTTTTGATTGGTTAGATGTGCATTTTAGAGAGGTTGAATTTATTTTCCACATAGGCGCGAGAACGGATACGACGGAATTTGACAAATCCATTTTTGATGATTTAAATGTTGAATATTCTAAATCAGTTTGGAATAAATGTATTCAGTATCAATTACCCTTGGTTTATGCATCCTCTGCAGCCACCTATGGATTAGGTGAGTTAGGTTATGATGATAATGAGTCATTAATACCTCAGTTGAAACCTCTC
>JBILRJ010000029.1:0-18309 GCA_044372695.1 Spirosomataceae bacterium | reverse complement strand
CAGGTTGATAAAGTAGATAGTTTGAAATCCAAGTGGAAACAGGACTTTGCCACCGGAATTAATTTAAATCAATCCAGTTTTTCTGATAATTGGAAAGCCGGGGGTAGCAACACCTTCGCTACCGGTTGGTACCTCAACCATACCTCTGTCATTACCAATAGTTCTTGGCGTTTGAACAGCGATTTGCAAATGCAAATAGGATTCCTCCAAAATAAAACACAAAGTTTCCGTAAAAACATAGACCGCATCTATTACGAATTCAAAGCAGGTTATCGCTTAGGGCCTAAATGGGATTTTTTCGGATCCACCAACTTCCAGACGCAGTTTTTACCCGGTTTTGAATATGGTAAAAAAAACAAATTAGGCATACCTGTCGACTCACTGGTATCCAGCTTGTTCGCACCTGCATATTTGACTACTTCGCTCGGATTTGAAGTTCACCCCACAAAAAATTTCTATTCTCGCTTTGGAATTGGCTCCCTACGTCAAACTTTTGTCTTCGACGAACGTATTTCTAGGGCAGGATTATTTGGTTTAGAAAAAAAAGGAGATAACATCAGAAATCAATTCGTTTTATCCGTTCTCTTAAACATAGAGCGGGATATTTTTGAAAATGTCAATTTAAAGGCCAGGTACACCACCTTGATCGATTACTTTCGGGCGAATCAGGCCAATGGCCTCGTGCATCGTTTTGATGCCAATATCACCATGAAAGTGAATAAATACATCAATGCAAACTTGCAGGCCATCCTGCTAAAAGATTACGATCAAGACCCCAATTGGCAATTTTCACAACAAATTTCCATGGGAGTTCAATACCGAGTAAGTCGTTAATTTAATAATCTTCTTTTTGGGTCAAATGTGTCTTGACAATTGAAATAATTTCTTTCGATAATTGTTGAATGATATTCCACTTAGCGTAAGGCCGATAAAAAGCCATACTTACTTCTCTTTCCAACCTACCATCTACCAATTCCATGATACGCGTTTTACGCTGATCATTCATCTGTTCTACATAAAGTTTTGGAAGAACGGTCATACCTTGGAACTCATCCACCAAATTAAGCAAGGTATCAAAGGTATTTGATTCAATCAACAAATTCTGGGGAAGCGATTTGCTTTTTTTCAACTCACACAATTGAATAACTTGATCTCTAAGACAATGCCCTTCTTGCAACAAAAATATCTTTTGGTTTTTAAGATCCATTTTGGAAATTTTGGATTTAGCTGAATCTAAATATCCGTACAAACACAAATCTTCCACATACAATAAGGTAGTTTCTATGTCATTGGAGGCAATAGGTGTGCTTAAAATACCAATATCCAATTTGCCTTCCTTTAAATTTTTGACCATTTCATTGGTAGTAACCTCAAAAATTTCAAAATTCAAACGAGGATAATTTTCAACCAAAGGTTTCAACATGATGGAAATCAAGGAACTTGCAATAGTAGGAATGACTCCAATTTTAATTCTACCTTCCATGCTTTGGTTGATGGACTTGGAAGAAGCCAACAAAGCATTGGCCTTTGCCACCACTTCTTGGGCATGAACAAGAATCTGTTTTCCACTCTCCGTGGCGGTAATGGGATTGGATTTTCGGTCAAAAATGATTATATTTAGTTGTTCCTCCAATTTTTTCACCATGACGCTCAAGGTCGCTTGGGTCACATGACAATAATCGGCCGCTTTACTAAAACTCTTAAATTGATCAACGGCCAATATGTACTCCAATTGTTGTATGTTCATGTATTGATATTTTCTATAACAAATATAGAAAAATTCAGTTTTATCAATCAACAATACTTGAGTAATTTAGCCATGTTGTTTATTTTTCTAAAAATCACAAAAACAATTTAAAATATGAAAAAACTAATTTTAATGTGCGGATTAATCGTATCGGGTGCTGTGCAAGCACAAGATTATTCCAAAGCACACGGAAGTGGAGCCAATCCACATGCCGCAGGAGCGAATCCTCACGCAGCCGCAGGTGCAAACCCACATGCTGGCATTAATCCACATACTGGATTGAGAGCTCCAGCTACAACCAACAAAGATTGGTGGCCAAGCCAATTGAATGTAGGCATGCTTCGTCAAAATTCAGAGAAATCAAACCCGATGGGTCCAGATTTCAATTACATCAAAGCATTCAAAAGCCTAGACTATTATGCTTTGAAAAAAGACATCGCAGCGGTATTAACAAAATCACAAGATTGGTGGCCAGCCGACTTTGGCAATTATGGTCCATTATTTATTCGTATGGCATGGCATAGTGCAGGTACTTATCGTTCAGGTGATGGACGTGGAGGCGCCAGAGCAGGTCAACAACGTTTTTCACCTTTGAACAGCTGGCCAGATAACACAAACTTGGACAAGGCTCGTCGTTTGTTATGGCCAATCAAACAAAAATATGGTGATAAGATTTCTTGGGCAGACTTAATGGTCTTAACTGGAAACGTATCCCTAGAGCAAATGGGCTTTAAGACCTTTGGTTTTGCCGGTGGACGTACAGACGTTTGGGAGCCAGAAGAGAATGTTTATTGGGGTTCTGAGAAGAAATGGTTAGATGATAAAAATCGTTATTCAGGAGATCGTAAATTAGAAAATCCATTAGCTGCAGTTCAAATGGGATTAATCTATGTGAATCCAGAAGGACCTAATGGCGTACCAGATCCAATAGCTTCAGCAAAAGATATTCGCGAGACATTTGGTCGTATGGCGATGAACGATGAGGAAACAGTAGCGTTAATTGCGGGTGGACACACTTTTGGTAAAACGCACGGTGCAGGTCCAGCAACAAATGTTGGTGCAGATCCAGAAGCAGCAGGAATCGAAGAGCAAGGTATGGGTTGGAAAAGTACCTACAAATCAGGTAAAGGAAAAGATGCCATCACATCTGGTTTAGAAGTAACTTGGACTTCAACGCCTACACAATGGGGCATTGGATATCTATTCTTATTATTCAACAACGAATGGTCTCTGGAGAAGAGCCCAGCAGGAGCTAATCAGTGGGTTGCAAAAAATAGTGCAAACATCATTCCAGATGCATTTGACAAGAACACATTCCACAAGCCTACCATGTTAACAACGGATATCGCTTTACGTGCTGATCCAATTTATGAGAAGATTTCGCGTAGTTTCTTAGACAATCCAGAATTGTATGCTAAAGCTTTTGCGAAAGCTTGGTTCAAATTGACGCACCGCGACATGGGTCCTAGCTCAACGTATTTAGGACCAGAAGTACCGAAGGAGCAATTGCTTTGGCAAGATCCAATTCCTGCGGTAAATCACGAACTAGTAAACGCTCAAGACGTAGCAGCTTTAAAGACAAGCTTATTGAACTCAGGTTTATCAATCAGCGAATTAGTTTCGACGGCTTGGGCTTCGGCTTCGACGTACCGTCATTCAGATCGTCGTGGTGGTGCAAACGGAGCGCGTATCCGCTTAATGCCACAACGTAGTTGGGAAGTAAACAATCCAAAGCAATTAGAAAAAGTATTGGCTGTTTTGGAAAAAATCCAGAAAGATTTTAATGCCAAATCAGGTAAGAAAAAGATCTCTATCGCGGACTTAATCGTTCTAGGTGGTTCAGCTGCAGTTGAAAAAGCTGCCGCGAATGCAGGTGTAAAAACAAGCGTTCCATTTACTCCGGGACGTATGGATGCTACACAAGCACAAACAGATGTTGCATCCGTTAGCTTGCTAGAGCCAATGGGAGACGGTTTCCGTAACTACATGAAATCGCGTTATACCCTTTCGACAGAAGAAATTTTCGTAGACAAAGCACAATTATTGACCTTGACTGCACCAGAAATGACGGTACTAACAGGAGGAATGCGTGTATTGAACACGAATTACAATGGTTCAAAACACGGTGTATTTACAACGAAAAAAGACGCCTTAACAAATGATTTCTTTGTAAACTTGTTGGAGATGGGGACTACCTGGAAACCAACAGACGAAGCAAAAGAAGAATACGTAGGTAAGAATGAAAAAACAGGTGCAACGGTAGCAACAGCTACACGTGCGGATTTGATTTTCGGTTCAAATTCAGAGCTTCGTGCTTTGGCTGAAGTGTATGCGACCAAAGATTCACAAACTAAATTTGTGAAAGACTTTGTGGCAGCTTGGACTAAAGTAATGAATCTAGATCGTTTTGATCTTACTTTCAAGAAATAATCTTTTTAAAATTCCTAAAAAAACCGGATCTGATAGGTCCGGTTTTTTTATTAACCTGCAATCCATTTTCCCACAAAGGGAATTTTCCGCAAGATATACACGATCATTCCTGAAACGCACAAACAGATCAAAGCCGTGAGCGGAATACCTAAAATCGGATGTAGCATGCTGTGATACACACCCAATTTGGCCAAATAAAACAAGACCATGATGTGTGCCATGTAAATTCCATAACTCATCTGACTAACGAATGCAAAAAATGGCTTGGTAAAATTCCAAACCCACGTTTGGTATTTGAAAAATAGGAAAACTCCAATCGTAGAAAGAACAACTCCAGGTGCAAAGTATAAATAATATGCCCCTTGCAATTTATTTGCAGCTGCGGTCTCCCAATAGGCTCCAAATAGCGTAATCAAGGATCCAAGGATGATCGCTAAAATCGAAAAAAACAGAGTTTTTTGCGGTGGAAAATTTTTAAATCGCAAATAATATCCCAAAACCAAATAACCCAAATAACCCGAAAAATAAGGCAATTTGACGGTGGTACTAAAACCCCAAAACTCAGAATAGTTAATCAATAAACTGATTAACCAAACAAATAAAAAATACTCGATTTCTCTTTCACTTGCCTTCCGAATCCACTTCCCAATGATGGGAATAAAAAGGTAAAGCCCGATGAGCATATATATGTACCAAAAATGGTAAGAACTGTAACCTTGAAATTGCTTAATGATCCATTCGAGCCCTTGATCAAAATTAAAATGTTTGCCACGGTAACGAACTTGCCAATTAAAAAACATGTAGACCGAGTGCCAAAAGAAAAATGGCAATAAAATACGCTGGAAACTTTTTTTCAAAAAAACAGGAATTTCTTCCTCTTTGGGCAGAATCAAAGCCCCCGACAGCATCACAAAAATTGGCACACAGAATCGAAAAAAGCCATCGTAAAAATTAGCTACCCACCAATGTTCCAATGATACCTTTTCAAATTTGAACAAAATATTCACCGAAGAATGGATAATCACCACTGCCAAAGTTGACAATACCCGTAAATTATCTAGCCAAATGATGTTTTTGTTTGAATTCATCTTTTTATAGTTATGAATTATGGATTATGAATTATGAGCCTATAAATTAGCCGAAAGACAAAAAATGAAACTCATAATTCATAACTCATACCTCATAACTAAGCAAACGGTTGCTTATACCACCTTTTACCCGTAGCGGCAAACATGGCATTGGCCACTGCACCACCTGTAGGAGGTAAAGCAGGCTCACCCAAGCCTGTTGGGGCAATTCCATTGTCCACAAAATGGGCTTCAATGCTTGGAACTTCACTGCCTCTAATCAGACGATAATCGTTGAAATTCTTTTGCAAAGGAACTCCTTCCACAAATTCTAAATTACCAAACATGGCATGGCCGTAACCGTCAACAATTGCACCATAAATTTGATTACTTGCCCCGCTAATGTTAATGACTTCTCCGCAATCTGTCACAGCAGTAATGTGTGTGATCGTCGGATTGCCATCTTTCATTTTTGCCTCCGCAATTTGAGCGACATATGACAAATGGGAGAAATATACACTAAAGCCTTGTTTAACGCCGGGCTTCTTTTTCCATTGTGCTTTTTCAGCTACTTGTTTAATAACCGCTATAAAGCGATCGGGCTCATACGTGATCTTACCTACTGGGTTCGATTTAGCACGTTCCAACCAATCTAAACGCATTTGGATGGGATCTTTTCCAGCCTTGTCTGCTACTTCATCCAAAAATGCTTGTTCAGCATAAGCCAAGAAGTTGGTGATCGGAGCTCTCCAAGGACCCGTTGTAATGGCGGAAGTTTGATTAACTGATTCAATCAATACATTTTCAATCGCCCCCACCGGGAAATTATCTTGTCGAACACTATTACCTGCGTTCAAACCTACTCCTCTTAAATAATAAGCGGTAACATTTCCTTTTTCATCCAATGCAGCTTTAAAATGATATTTCGCAGCCGGACGATATATTCCTCCTGTCAAATCATCTTCTCTTGTCCAAAGAACCTTCACAGGCTTTTTAATCATCTTAGAAAGCTCTGCAGCTTCCAGAGCGAAATCATTATTCAAACGTCGACCAAAAGCTCCACCCATTTTGGTTAATTCAACCTGAATGGCAGATTCTGGTAATCCAATCAAATTAGCAACTGCCTTTTGGGCCGACTGCGGTACCTGAGTAGGTCCTGCCAAAAATGCTTCTTTTTCACGAACATCAGCAAAAAAGTTCATGGGTTCCATGGAACTATGCGGCAAAAATGGACATTCATACATGGCCTCAACAATTTTACTTGCCTTAGCAAAAGCCGCATTCACATCTCCATCTTTTCTTTGAACGGTCGCCTTATCGGTTTTCATTCCATCATCAAACCATTGTTGATGCGTTGAATTACTTTCTTTGGTAACCGGAAAATCATATTCACAAACCAATCTTTTACGAGCTTGCATGATTTCCCAAGTACTTTTGCCCACAATCGCGACTTTATTTTTAAAACTCACGACCTCAATGATGCCTGGCATTTTCAAGAGACTTTCTGCCTTGAAACTTTTGAGTGTACTACCAAATGAAGGTGGGCGGACGATTTGTGCGTAAACCATTCCTTCTTTTTTGTAATCAATTCCAAAAACGGGTTTTCCTGTCAAAACACTTTTATTGTCAACTCCTTTGACAAAACTTCCAATCAATTGGTAATCTTTTCTGTTTTTGTACACTATTTCGGTAGGTACAGGCAGTTTTTTCGCTGCTTCTACCAATTGTCCGTAAGCGATTTTTTGACCTTTGTTTGGACCAATGACAAATCCTTTGGCCGTTTTACAAAGCTTAGGATCAACATTCCATTGTTGAGCTGCGGCATTGACAAACAATTGTCGAGCAGTAGCGCCCGCCTTTCTCAATCGATCCCAAGAATGCTTCAAAGCTCCACTTCCTCCTGTCAATTGCCTTTCGAAATTAACTGTGTCCAAATTCGCTTGAAGCACTTGCACATCCTTCCAATCCACATCCAACTCTTCGGCCACCACAATGGGAAATGCCGTTTTAATTCCTTGTCCGATCTCCGGATTTGGCGAATACAAAATGATTTTACCCATCGAATCAATGGATAAAAAAGCATTGAATCGGCCAGCATCAGCTGCTACATTGGCCATGGTCACAGGGCTAGCTTTCGCCCCAAACCAATCGAAACCCAATGACAATGCGGAGGTCAAAAGGGCTGTATTTTGAATAAACGATCTTCTCGAAGTTTTCATGTTTATTTCTTTTTAGACGTGTTTTGTGCAATTTCTGCAGCTCTTTTAACTGCTTTGTTGATGCGGTGATAGGTACCACAGCGACAAATATTCCCAGACATACCATCCACAATTTGTTGATCAGTGGGTTTAGGATTGTTTTTGATCAAAGCTGCGGCCGTCATGATTTGACCTGCTTGGCAATATCCGCATTGAGGCACGTCCATCTCATCCCAAGCCACTTGAACAGGATGCTTCGCTTGCTCGTTCAATCCTTCGATGGTCGTAATTTTACCGCCTTTTACCGAAGAAACAGGCATGACACAAGAACGAATAGCTTCGCCATTTAACCAAACCGTACAAGCACCACATTGAGCGATCCCACAACCGTATTTGGTTCCTGCGAGATCCAAGTGTTCACGCAAAACCCAAAGCAATGGCGTGTTGGGATCTATGTCCAAACTCACCTTTTTCTGATTCACCGTTAATTCAATCTTTTCCATTGAAAATGCTTTTTGATGGATTATTTTTATTTATTTTTTCTTTTTCTTAACAATTGGAACGATTTCTTTCAATCGTAAATTGCGGAAACGAAGTTCGGAACCGTGGCCCAAAAATCCAATATGTCCCGCTTTGTTAAACAAACCTGGATGCTCCTTGTGATCGGCGGTGCCATTTTTAGTCGCCTCCGCTAAATCTCCATCCAGAATTACTTCTCCGTTCAAAATCACTTGAATGTGATTACCTTCCGCAATCACTTCCTCTGAATTCCACTCACCCACCGGTTTTAAGAAACCTAATTTAGCAGGAATGATTCCATAAACAGAACCATGGTATTGGTATGCTTGTAATTTTGCATACATGTCAGCCGTATTGTCCAAAATCTGCAATTCCATCCCATTATACGCGGCATCGCCCTCCAATGGCGCACGAATACCTAATCCATTGTTAGCACCCGGAGTCAATTGAAAATCGAATTTCAAATGAAAATCGCCGTATTCTTTCTTAGTGAATAAATTCCCTTTGCCTCCTCTCTTTGGATAAATGGCTAATTCTCCATTTTCAGGTACATAATCCACGGTATTTCCCGTCCAATTAAACAAACTGCTGCCATCAAACAAGGGTGTAAATCCTGCTTGTTTTTCTTCTTCTGAAACCGTGTAAGCTTTTTGAGGCTCCAATTCTTTGACATAAATACTGCGGTAAGTAATGTGATTGCCATGCGCTTGTAACTCAATGGCATCTGCTGGGAAAATCGGATTCTTACGATCCCAATAATTTTCCAAAATGGTGTTGTCCACCACTTTTTCTCCATTCAAATAAACCGTTACACGCTCTCCTTTCATGATGATGTGAAATGTGTTCCACTCGTCTATCGCATTATCTGCTACTTTAAGTGGCTTACTCGGATTAACCTGATTGTTATACAATCCACCTGATCCTACGTTGGCTCCAACATTGACACGGGCCAAATCCCATACTTGTACTTGCGGGGATCCTCTTAAATAAATGCCTGCATCTCCATCTTTTTCAATTTTCCAATCGACGTACATTTCAAAATCTTGGTAATCTTTGGTTGAACAAAGGTTATCCCCATGTCCTGTAAAATGCAATTCATCATTTTTCACAAACCAACCTGAACGCATGATTTCATCCGCTTTCTTTTGCAACAAAGCCAAGGTGTCTGCCTTCATCATACGTCGTTTGACAGGATTGGCCACCAAACCTTTCCAACCGGATAAATCAACTCCATTGAACATGGAATAAAAACCGCGTGCAGAATTTGTTCCGCTGATTGCTTTTTGGGCAGCAGCACGTTTTTCTGGATTGGTAATCGCTGGCAAGGCTTCTTGTAACCATTCTTTGGTCATTTGACTTTGAAAACCTGGATTGGCTGTGTAAACGGCTAACAAACCTTCCGCAGCCGTTTCTTTCATCCCATGCTCTTTCAAAGCTTTGTATAAAACACGCATGGAATTTAAGGTATTATTCTTGGCTAAGAACTCGTAAATATTCTCTCTAGTCTCAAAGTTTTTCGTCAAATCTAAGGCATTTCTAAAACGCAAAACTTGCTGAGTGGGATTTTGAAACGATTTTGAATTGACATTCACAAAGGCCGCAATCGCATCTTCATTCTGCGTTTTCTTGGCTACACTGTACAACCAATCCAATGCATCCACTTCCTTTACGTAGGGAATCCAATTCAAAGTTTGTTTCGATTTCTTGGCATAATCCGTGATTTTGGAAGAATTACCTGGCGTTTTTAAAATTTGAACCATGCAAGCTTGCAAGTTTTTTACTTCATCATCTTGCGTGGCAATCGATAATTTCTCTGCAATGATCTCAAAATCTTTGGCATCTACCCATTTAGATAAAACCGAATAAGCAACAGCTCTTGTTTTATCATTGGATTGAACTGCTTTCCAAACTTCTGTTTTCACGGAAGGCCATTGACGAGCAGATCCATAGATCAATAACAAGGATTGTTGACTTGCACTCAAATTGGCAAAGTTTTTCATTTGTGCCGTCAAATATTCATTGGCATTGACTGTCACTAAAGCAGAACCTACCAATGGGGCATCCAATTCTTCCCTTGCAGCCATGTTCCAAACCTTGGCTACCGCGTTTTCTTTTTGCAGAATCAACAAACTTTTGGCTACTTGACTATTCAAAGCTAGACTTCCCGTTACATTGTTCAAGTAATCCAAAGTCCAAGTCGCTTTTTGCAATGCGGCAAACTCGACAAATCTGATTTTCTTTTCTTCTGAGAGACGTTTAAAACTTTGTGCCAAAGCCAAAACATCCTTTTTACTTCCCGATTTGAAATATTTTTTCAAAGCAGATAATCCAATTTCCAGATTGGAATTGGTGTAGACTTTCAATAATTCCGCGGTTGGATTAACTGACAATTGAGCAATGCTGGTCAAGATTTTACTTGTCAGCGCTTCGTCTAGTTTAGCCTCTTTGTTTGCCAAAATGGCTTGCAAAGTCTTGACATCTTTGTTCGAAATTAATAACTCTAAATAAGCATCCGTTGCATGCGAATTGTCGAAAGAAAAATTCACTTTCTTGGCTTCTTGGGCTAGTAAAGAAGTAGAGCTACTTTGTCCTAATTTTGACAAGGCTTTTAAAATCACTTGATTAACCCTTGTATCTGACTGAGGATATAAAGCTTGAATCTTAGCCGCAGCTGTGCTTAATTTTATGTCCGTTAAGGCTTGTATGGCATGAATCTTAGTTGTAGCCTCTGCCGACTCCAATGCGCTCAAAAGTGCATTGGCCACTTTATCCTTGGAATAAGGATACAATTTAGACAAGGTACGCGCAGCAGGACCTGCCAAATAGCTATTTTTCAAAAATGGCACAAGGACATCCACCGATTCCGCTTGACCGATGGTTTGTAGCGCTTGCATCGCCCTTTGTTGTTGAGCCACATCCTTCGATTCTTGAATGATCTTCAAATTGGCTTGAACGCGTGCATTACGCTCCTCATCGTTCACGTAAACCGGAGCATTGGATTTTTGAACTTGCGCTACTAAACTTATTGAATTAGCAAAAAGTAAGCCAGCGCCTAAAAGCAATGTTATTTTTATCGTTTTCATTTCATTACATAGTATAAGGTGCACGCATCGGTTGATCGATTAATCGGTTGGCTTCTTCATCACCAACAAATTGCTGCGTTTGTGGATCAAATTTCAAGTTACGGCCCAAGCGCATGGCGATCAAACCTAAATTAACAACGGTACAAGATTTATGTCCGTTTTGATCATTCAATGCAAAGGTTTTTCTGTTTTTCACAGAATCCACAAAATCAGTTTGCTGATCTACAGGGTCCGGAAACGATGCCAATTTTCTTTCAAAATCGGGAATGTCACATTTGAAATTACGGAACAATTTCCCCTTGGGTCCTTCGATGTAAGCCACTTTCTCATCTTTGGCTTCCCCATCTAAGACGATTTGGCAACCATCTGCATAAGTGTAAGTAATTCTTCTAAAAGTACCCACAGCATCTGCGTCTTGTACAGGCGCATCTACTTCAATGTAAACCGGACTTGTATCATCTTTTCCTAAGAAATATTGGATGGGATCAATGTAATGTTGTCCCATATCTCCCAAAGCTCCACCATCATAATCCCAATAGCCTCTAAAAGTTTGATGGGTACGATGCAAACTGTAAGGTTTATAAGGAGCAGGACCTAACCAACGGTCATAATCCAATTCCGGAGGAACCGGTTGAGCTTGTAAATCCGTTTTACCTATCCAGTAAAACTTCCAATCGAAACCGGTATGCTTGCTAATGGTCACTTTCAAAGGCCATCCTAACATTCCTGAATCGACTAATTTTTTGATGGGTTTCACAGTCGTATTCATTCCGTAGAAATTGCTTTCAAAACGGAACCAAGTATTTAAACGAAATATCCGACCGTGTTGTTGAACCGCTTCAGTCACTCTTTTTCCTTCGCCAATGGTTCGGGTCATGGGTTTTTCACACCAAATGTCTTTCCCCGCTTTGGCTGCATCTGCTGCCATGATTCCGTGCCAATGCGGTGGAGTGGCAATATGCACAATATCCACTTCTGGCAATTGAATCAATTCACGGTAATCAGAAAATGCTTTTACGCCCTTTTCTACCCGATCCAATCCTAATTGTAAATTTTTGGTATCGACATCACACATCGCTACTACGCGAGTGCCTGCATAAGGAATATGCCCTCTTCCCATTCCTCCCGTTCCGATAATTCCTTTGGTTAATTGATCACTTGGTGCTAAATAGCCCTTTCCTAATACATGCCGTGGCACAATACTAAAGGCTGCCAAGCCTAGGGCGGTGTTCCCTAAAAACTTTCTACGTGAAATTTCCATATTGTAAATTAAGCTTAAGCATACAAGTTAGAATTTTTTTTATAATTTTTTTCACTTCGCTATGGGCTATTTAATTACATTTGAAAATTCAAATCAAAAAATCATGAAAAAAATTCTTTTTAGCCTGCTATTGGCTTTCCCATTTAGCCTATTTTCCCAATGCCCCGAGCAAGTCGGTTTGCAATTGTACAGTTTCCGAAATGAAATACCCAAAGATGTTCCCGGAACCATTGCCAAAATAGCGGCCATGGGTTTCAAGAAAGTAGAATTTTCGGGCACCTATGGATTGAGCTTGGTGGATTACAAAAAATTAATGGACCAACATGGCCTCAAGGTCATTGCAGTTGGGGCGGATTTTGAAGAATTACAAAATCCAATCAAACGAAAAGAAATCATGGACCGCGCCAAGTTTTTAGGTTCGACCTACATCATTACCTATTGGATTGGACACAAAGGAAATGAATTTGGCATTTCGGATGTCGAAAAAACGGTTCAAGTATTCAACGAAGCAGGAAAAGAATTTTCGAAAAATGGCTACCAGTTCTTGTACCATGTCCATGGCTACGAATTCAGACCCTATAAATTGGGTTATTTGATGGATGAATTGATCCAAAAGACCGATCCTAAATACGTGAATTACGAAATGGACATTTATTGGGTATTCCACCCTGGACATAATCCTGCCCTTTGGTTACAAAAATACCCGACTCGCTGGAAGGCATTGCACATCAAAGATCGCAGAATAGGTACTCCCGGAAATCAATTTGGTAGCAGTGATGTAGAAAATGATGTAACAGTGGGAACTGGCGAGTTGAACATGAAAGACATCATGGAAATTGCCAAAAAGAACGGAATCAAGCATTACATGATTGAAGACGAATCCTCTAGATCCATGCAACAAGTACCAGAAACTGTGAAGTTTTTGAGCTCGTTTTTCTAAAAACGAATGTTAATGATTGTATCAGGTTTGCTATATCGAGTAACCTGAACAGCTAATTCACCAGATTTTTTCTTCAATCGTTGCGGCACCGCGACTTGATCGAAAAAATCTGGTTTGGCTAAATACAAATCCATTTTTTTACGACCCTTTTTTTCTTTGACCACTATAATATAATGGATCTCCTGACGATTAGAAGGATCAGCAAATTTCTTGCGAATTACCCCATCTATTTCCATTTCACGAATTTCACTCTCTGTATCGTACATTTTTTCTGCCCAAAGTTTCGGCAAATATATCTGTAACAATAAACCCAGCGCACCTACGATAAACAAAGTAGAGGTAAAGTTTTTCATGCCAAAAACGGAACTCGTATTTCCCGAACTCGATCCTCCGCCCATGTTACCAAACAAAGGCATTTTCAGTTTTTTTCTTGGAGCTCTTCTTGGCGGAATCGGTTGTTCAGACATATCATTCAAATTAGGAACACAAATGAAAGGAATTTTGGGGCAAATGTCAAAAAATAGAGGGAAGAGAGAAGAGAGAAGAGAGGAGAGAGAAGAGAGAAGAGAGAAAACTAGAAGAGAGAAAACTAGAGGAGAGAAAAGTGAAGAGAGAAGAGAGAAAATGGGAAGAGAGAAGACGGGGAGAGAGAAGAGAGAAAATGGGAAGACATATTTTTACAAGTAAGTTGGATAATTATATCAGTAAAATATTTCTGGAATAAATTTCGAATTATCAATTTTGAGGAAAAATATCCCGAAATGAAACGAGAAAATATTCTTCAAAAAAAAGCATTTATTTTCGCCATAAATTGTATAACTATATGCAGAATTATCAGTAAAAGAGATAATGAGTATATTATTACAAAACAGTTAATTAGGGCCTCTACTTCCATTGGAGCAAATCTAGAAGAGGCAATTGGCGGATTTTCGAAAAACGATTTTAATTTCAAATTATCAATTGTTCACAAAGAAGCTCTCGAATCTCGTTATTGGATTCGACTTCTTAAGGAATTAAATTTTTTGGATCAATTTCAATCGAATAATTTATTGAATGAAATTGAAGAAATGCTGAATATAATTGTAGCAAGCATTCATACATTGAAAAGAAATAACAACAAGTAAAATCCCATCTTCTCTCTTCTCTCTCCTCATCTTCTCTCTTCTCTCTCCCCATCTTCTCTCTTCTCTCTCCCCATCCTCTCTCTTCTCTCTCCCCGCCTTCTCTCTTCTCTCTCCCCATCTTCTCTCTTCTCTCTCCCCATCTTCTCTCTTCTCTCTCCCCATCCTCTCTCTTCTCTCTCCCCGCCTTCTCTCTTCTCTCTCCCCATCTTCTCTCTTCTCTCTCCCCATCTTCTCTCTTCTCTCTCCCCATCCTCTCTCTTCTCTCTCCCCATCTTCTCTCTTCTCTCTCCTCATCTTCTCTCTTCTCTCTCCCCATCTTCTCTCTTCTCTCTCCCCATCTTCTCTCTTCTCTCTCCCCGTCTTCTCTCTTCCCAAAAGTTTTTTTCGATTAATTATTAGAAAATAGCACAGATAAATTTTCAAAGTGGTAAATTGCGTTTTCTATTTAAAACATGCCCTTTGGGGCAAATAATTGAAGCAATGATTTCATTCATCAGTAAAACAGTCACCAAGGTATTTGGAACCAAATCAGACAGAGACATCAAGGCAATCTTACCGATTGTGGAAGCCATCAAAACTGAATATGCTAAATTGTCCTCCATTTCAGACGAGGAATTGCGGGGGAAAACCACGGGACTAAAAAGCAGAATTAACGATTTTTTAGCTGATATTGACGCGCAAATCCAGCAATTGCATGAGCAAGGACAAGCCACTGAGGATGTCGATGAAAAAGATCAAATCTTCCAACAAATAGATAAATTACAAGAAGAACGCAACAAACAATTAGAAATCGTCTTGATGGAAATCCTTCCACAAGCTTTCGCTGTTGTCAAAGAAACCGCCCGCAGATTTACCGAAAATAAACAATTAGTCGTTCAAGCAACTACTCAAGATAAATTCATTGCCGCTAAAAAATCCAATGTGGTCATTGAAGGCGACAAGGCCATTTGGCACAACCAATGGAATGCCGCCGGAAATACCATCACGTGGGATATGGTTCATTACGATGTTCAATTGATCGGTGGTATCGTCTTGCACCAAGGTAAAATTTCAGAAATGGGAACAGGAGAAGGTAAAACATTGGTTTCTACCCTACCCTCTTATTTAAATGCCTTGGCTGGCCGTGGGGTTCACTTGGTTACAGTAAATGATTACCTAGCCAAACGTGACTCGGAATGGAATGCGCCATTGTTCGAGTTCCATGGTTTAACCGTCGATTGCATCGACAAGCATGATCCGAATACCGAAGCGAGAAGAAATGCCTACATGGCAGACATTACCTACGGTACCAACAATGAATTTGGTTTTGATTACCTGCGCGACAACATGTCGAGAAGCATGGAAGATCAAGTACAAAGACCCCATCATTTTGCGATGGTGGATGAGGTTGACTCCGTGTTGATTGACGATGCAAGAACTCCATTGATCATTTCTGGACCCGTTCCAAGAGGAGATGAACAAGAATACGAAGCATTCAACCCAAGAGTTCAAAAATTGGTAGATGCTCAAAAACAAATCGTGCAAAACTTTTTGGTAGAAGCCAAAAAACAAATTACTTCCGGAGATAAAAAAGAAGGAGGAGTAGCTTTGTTCAGAGCTTACAGAGGTTTACCTAAATCCAAACCTTTGATCAAATTCTTGTCGGAAAGCGGCAATAAGCAATTGTTGAACGAAACAGAATCCATCTATTTGGCAGAAAATCAGAAATTGATGCCTCAGGCAGATGCGCCTTTGTTGTTTACGATTGAAGAAAAAAACAATCAAGTTGAATTGACCGAAAAAGGTTTGGAATTCATGAGTGGCAACACGGAAAATCCCGATTTCTTTGTTTTGCCCAATTTGTCGATTGACCTTAACCTGATTGAAAAAAATACGCAACTGAGTGATGCGGAGCGATTGGCCCAAAAAGAGCATTTGATCCGTGAATACAATGAAAAGGCTAGTCGCATTCACACCGTGAATCAATTATTGAAGGCCTATACCCTATTTGAAAAAGACACGGAATACATCACGGTAGAAGGCAAAGTGAAAATTGTCGATGAACAAACAGGCCGTGTGATGGAAGGTCGCCGCTATTCAGATGGTTTGCACCAGGCGATAGAGGCAAAAGAAGGTGTAAATGTGGAAGATGCGAGTCAGACCTATGCCACTATCACCTTGCAAAACTTTTTCCGTATGTACCACAAATTAGGAGGTATGACGGGTACTGCCGAAACAGAAGCGGGCGAATTTTGGACGATTTACAAATTAGACGTTGTGTCGATTCCGACCAACCGATCCATACAGCGTAAAGATCACGAAGACAAAGTTTATCGTACCGTTCGTGAAAAATACAATGCCGTTGCAGAGGAAATTCAGGCCTTGGTAGAGGAAGGAAGACCTGTGCTGGTAGGTACTACCTCGGTAGAAAATTCAGAATTATTGAGTCGATTATTGACCATCCGAAAAATACAACACAATGTATTGAACGCGAAGCAACACGCCAGAGAAGCGGAAATTGTGGCAGAAGCGGGACAATCGGGTAAGGTAACCATTGCGACCAACATGGCGGGTCGTGGAACGGACATTAAATTAAGTCCTGAATCCAAAGCAGCCGGTGGTTTAGCGATTGTCGGTACCGAAAGACATGAGTCGAGACGTGTGGACAGACAATTAAGAGGTCGTGCGGGTCGTCAGGGAGACGTAGGTTCTTCTCAATTCTTTGTTTCTTTGGAAGACAACTTGATGCGTTTGTTTGGTTCAGACAGAATCGCGAAAGTGATGGACCGTTTGGGCATGGAAGAAGGAGAAGTGATTCAACATTCGATGATTACTTCGTCCATTGAACGAGCACAAAAGAAAGTGGAGGAAAACAACTTTGGGATTCGTAAGCGATTGTTGGAATACGACGATGTCATGAATTACCAAAGAAATGCCATTTACAAGCGTCGTCAAAATGCTTTATTTGGTGAAAGATTATCCTTAGACATCATCAACACCTTGTTTGATGTGTGTCAGGACTTATCGACCAACTTCACGAGCTACGAAGAATTGGAATTGAAAGTCATTGAATTATTGGGCATGGAGCTTCCATTTAGTGCAGCGGAATTCCCGAAATTATCCATAGACAACAAAACGGAAAAATTATTTTTGGCTGCAGAAACGCATTACAAAGCCAAGAATGAGCAGATTGCGAAGCAAGTCATTCAAGTGGCACAAGAGGCGACTCGCCAAGGATTTTCGGGCATTCAAGTACCGATCAGCAATGGCAATTGGATGACGGGCATTGTGGTAGATGCACAAAAAACCTTGGATTCCAAAGGAAAAGAAGTGGTAACGGAGATGGAGAAATTCATCACCTTGACCTTGATTGACCAAGAATGGAAAGAGCATTTACGTGAAATGGACGATTTAAAACAATCCGTTCAAAATGCGGTATTTGAGCAAAAAGACCCTTTATTGATTTACAAATTTGAGGCGGTTAATTTGTTCCAACGTTTTGTGGCGCGTGTCAATAGCGACACCATCAGTTTTGTGTTGAAAGCGGAAATTCCGGAAGTGCATGAAACCAACCAAGCGGCAAAGGCACCTAAGGAAAAAGCTCCTAAATTAAAAACCAGCAAAGATGAGGCATTGTCTTCTTTATTGGGAGGATTAGCGGGCCAAGGTGGCAATGAAGAACAAGAATATTACGATACGCAAGACCGAAGTGCAGAAAAAATAGCACCTCGCCAGGCCATCAAAATTGCGGATAGAAATCAACGTGTTACAGTTCAATACAAAGACGGATCGATCAAAGAAAACGTCAAATACAAAGTAGTAGAACAAGACGTAGAAAGTGGCAATGCGGTGGTGATAGCGTAGAAGAGAGAAGAGAGAAGAGAGAAGAGAGAAGAGAGAAGAGAGTGTCTTGTCCTGAAATAGGTTGACAGTTTTGGTTTTCTAAAACTATTAAAAAATT